>JBBWZQ010000343.1:0-26665 GCA_039649115.1 Micromonosporaceae bacterium
GCCGGGAACGCAGCCGGAGCCGGGTTTTGGCGGAGGCGAGCACGGCCAAGATCGGTAGAGCCGGAATGCCCGGGCCACCTTGCGATGTTGCACCCCGCGGAGGCTTTGCCAACAGCGGGGCCGCAGCCGGTGCCAGCACTGGCGCGCCCTGTCAGACCTCGCGAACAAGGACGGTTTTGTGGGTACAGATACCAGGTTGCCTGATGGCATGAGTGCGCAGCTCGTGCGCCGGTTGCTCTTCGCACCGGACTGGCCGGCCGAAGGCGACGTCACCCCGGGTTCGGGCGCGTTGGCGTCGATGCTGGGCGTATCCTCGGCGAGACAACCGAGAGGGTCGCAGCGGATCGCCGTCGAGCGGCCCGAGGCAAAAGGCGGGACGAGTCGATTGGCACGCGGCGAGCGGACGGACGAGCGGCGCGCGCGGTTCGAGCGGGACGCGCTGCCCTTCGTGGACCAGCTGTACGCCGCCGCGCTGCGGATGACCCGCAACCCGGCCGACGCCGAGGATCTGGTGCAGGAGACGTTCCTGAAGGCGTTCGCCGCCTTCCACCAGTTCGAAGAGGGCACGAACCTCAAGGCCTGGCTGTACCGGATCCTGACGAACACCTACATCAACTCGTACCGGAAGCGGCAGCGGCAGCCGATCCAGGCGCCGACCGAGGAGATCAGCGACTGGCAGCTGGCCTCCGCCGAGTCGCACACCTCCAGCGGGTTGCGCTCGGCCGAGACCGAGGCGCTGGACCGGCTCCCCGACTCGGATGTCAAGCAGGCGCTGCAGGCGCTGCCCGAGGACTTCCGGCTCGCGGTCTACCTGGCCGACGTGGAAGGCTTCTCGTACAAGGAGATCGCCGAGATCATGGGTACCCCCATCGGTACCGTGATGTCGCGGCTGCACCGGGGCCGGCGCAACCTGCGCCAGCTGCTCGAGGGTTACGCTGCCGATCGGGGCTTCACCCGTGGCTCGTCCACGACCGAGGTGCTCGAAGCCGGGCAGGAGGTGTGAGCACATGAGTTGCGGTGACCCGCACGAGACCGACTGTCGCGAAGTGCTCGCCGAGGTCTACTTCTACCTCGATCTGGAGTGCGACGAGACGCGCCGCGACGTCATCCGTACCCACCTCGACGAGTGCTCGCCGTGCCTGCGCGAGTACGGCATCGAGCAGGAGGTCAAGGCGCTGGTCGCGCGCTGCTGCGGCAGCGAGACGGCGCCGCCGGGGCTGCGTGAGCGGCTGCGGGCCAAGCTCACCGAGCTGGTCTTCGAGTCGGAGACCCACGAGCTCTACGCGGAGTAGCCCGCCTTGTCATGGCGATGCCCGGGCCTGCTGCCCGGGCATCCGCTCACGAGTTGGGGCGCTTGCCGTGGTTGGCCGCGTTCTTCTTGCGTGCCTTCTTCTTGCGGGACTTCTTTGCCATGGGCGCCATCCTATGGTGCGCTCGCAGGGGTGCGGCAGGCGGCGCTGTGATTCATGGTTGGATACCGCTGACGCACCGCAGCGTGATCCGCAGTGACTGGAGGGCGACCATGGCCGAGGAGATCCGCGCCGAAATGGTGGCGAACGTGTGGAAGGTGGTCGCCGCCACCGGTGACGAGGTGGCCGAGGGCGACACGCTGGTCATCCTGGAGTCCATGAAGATGGAGATCCCGGTCGTCGTGGAGTCGGAGGGAAAGGTCACCCAGATCGCGGTGAACGAGGGCGACGTGGTGCAGGAGGGTGATCTCATCGCTGTCGTGGAGTGACCGCGACCGGCGAGGCGGCCTCGACCAGTTCGAGTGCGACCTCGAGGCCTGCCGCGGCGCGCTCCTGGTCGGTGACGTCGTCGTCCCGGATCACGAACCAGGTCGCGTGCAGCGCGAAGATCGACAGCGCGCACTTCAGCCGTACCGCCAGGGGGTCCCCCGGTGACGAGAGCAGATCGAGCATGTCCAGCATGAGGTCGCGCATCTTCTCGCTCTTGGGGTGGTCGCGCAGCGAGGTCTGGTTGCGCTCCAGGAACCGCATGACGTCCTGGTGCCGGCCCTCGTGCAGCTGGGCGGCGTACCGGCGGAGGAACTCCCGGCGCAGCTCGTGGCTGGGGGGCTGGCTGCGCGCCCACTCCACGAGTTCGGTCATCACCGCCAGCCGGTCCTGCATCAGGCTCGCGACGATGTCTTCCTTCGTCTTGAAGTGGTAGTACAGGGCGGCCTTCGTGACGCCCAGCCGCTCGGCGATCTCCCGCAGCGAGGTACCCTCGTACCCCTGTTCGATGAACAGCTCAAGAGCCACAGCCTGGATGCGACCGCGCGTGCCACCCTGATCCCTCATGTTTCCTGTGACCTCGATCCCACCCGGGCCGCTGTGGATATTACTTGACGGCCGGCAAGTAAGTAGCCTACCGTACCAGTGTAAGCACACTAGCCGGCCGGCAAGTAAGTCAGTAAGTACGGCCGCCGAATTCGGGGGGAGCCTACCGGTGACTGTCACCGAAGCACCGCCGGCACGACGACGCGAGGTCATGGTCGTCCTGCCCGGACTCATGCTCGCGATGCTGCTGGCGATGCTGGACAACATGATCGTCAGTACCGCCATGCCGCGCATCGTGAGCGATCTGCACGGCCTCACCCACCTCTCCTGGGTGGTCACCGCGTACGTGCTGGGCACCACGGTGTCCACGCCGCTGTGGGGCAAGATCGGCGACCTGTACGGTCGCAAGAGCATCTTCATGACCTCGATCGTGGTCTTCCTGGTCGGCTCGGCGCTGAGCGGCATGTCGCAGAACATGGGCGAACTGATCGGCTTCCGGGCGCTGCAGGGACTGGGTGCCGGCGGCCTGATCGTGGGCGTGATGGCGATCATCGGTGACCTGGTGCCGCCCCGCGAGCGGGGTCGCTACCAGGGGTTCATGGCCTCCATCATGGCAGTTGCCATGGTGGCCGGCCCGCTCGCCGGCGGGTACATCACCGACCACCTGAGCTGGCGCTGGGCGTTCTACATCAACCTGCCGCTGGGTGCGATCGCCCTGGCGCTCCTCGCGGTGCGCCTGCACCTGCCGAAGTACCGCACCGAGCACCGGATCGACTGGGCCGGCGCGGGCCTGCTCGCGCTGGGCATCACCGCGCTGGTGCTGATCACCACCTGGGGCGGCAACCAGTACGCGTGGGGCTCCTGGCAGATCATCGGCCTCGCCGTGCTCGCCGTCGTGGCGCTGGCTCTCTTCGCTCTCGTCGAGCGCGGCGCCGCCGAGCCGATCCTGTCGCTGGGCCTGTTCCGCAACCGCAACTTCACGCTCAGCGTGCTGATCGGTTTCCTGCTCGGCTTCGCGATGTTCGGGGCGATCAACTTCCTGCCGCTGTTCCAGCAGGTGGTCCAGGGCGCCTCGGCCACCAACTCCGGGCTGCTCCTGCTGCCGATGATGGCGGGCCTGCTGGTGACCTCGCTGCTGGCCGGAAACCTGATCACCCGCACCGGCCGGTACCGGATCTATCCGGTCATCGGTGGTCTGATCATGGTGCTGGGCATGGTCATGCTCTCCACGCTGGCCGTGCACACCACCAAGACGCAGACCTCGCTGTACATGCTCGTGCTGGGCATGGGCATGGGCTTCCTCATGCAGACCACCATGCTGATCGCGCAGAACAGCGTGACGCAGAAGGACCTGGGCGTGGCCAGCAGCGCGGCGACCTTCTTCCGCTCGATCGGCGGGTCGTTCGGGGTGTCGCTCTTCGGGGCCGTCTTCAACCGGTCGCTCAAGACCGACATCACCCACCAGCTGGGCTCCGCGGCAGCCAGCAACCTCACCGGCAACGGGGTGGCCGGGCTGACCGCGGGCAAGCTCAGGCTGATGCCGCCCGAGCAGGTACGCGCCCTGCTGCACGGGATCGCGGCCGCCACGTCGAGCATCTTCGTCTGGGCGATCGTGGTCGCGGTCGCGGTACCGGCACTGGCGGTGTTCATCAAGCACGTGCCGCTGCGCGGGTCGGCCGACGGGCCTGCCGCACCGGCTGCCGAGCCGGCCGGTGCCGATCTGGTAGCGGTGTACGAGTAGGGGGTATGACGCTCGCCCGTACCCGGTTGGGTGCGGGCGAGCGTCATTTGGTGCTCGTACCATTATGAAATCTTCGTTTTGTGTGCAAGACTGCGCACCAATCGCGCGGCAATCGCGCAGATGATCGGCGGAGGGTGTGCCAGGGTGACCGGACGTGGCGCGGGCATGGCCGCCGACATCGCCGAGCAGCCGGAGGTCTTCGCCCGGCTGCTGGCCCCGGAGAGCTCGACCGCGATCGCGGAGGTCGCCGCGCAGATCGCGCGGTGGCGGCCCCGGCACGTGGTGTTGACCGCCCGCGGCACCTCCGACCACGCCGCGCTCTATGCCGCCTACCTCATCGAGATCCGGCTCGCCGTGCCGGCCGGCCTGGCCAGCCCGTCCGCGGTCACCGTCTACGGCGCCCGCCCGGACCTGTCCGGTGCGCTGGTGGTCGGGGTGAGCCAGAGCGGCGGCTCGTCGGACCTGGTCGAGGTGATCACCCAGGCGCGGGCCACCGGCGCGCACACCCTCGCCGTCACGAACAGTCCGCAGTCACCACTGGCCCAGGCCGCCGAGCTGCACATCGACGTCGCCGCCGGGCACGAGCGGGCGGTCGCCGCCACGAAGACCTACACGGCCGAACTGCTCGCGCTGCTGATGCTTGTCGAGGGGGTACGGGCGGGCGACGGCGCGCTGCCCGCGCCGGAGCGGTCGGCGCTGGAGGCGCTGCCCGGGCTCGCCACGCAGGTGCTGGAGGACCCGACCGCGGTGCACCTGGCGCCGCGGTACCGGTTCGCGGGCCGGGTCGTCACGACCGGCCGGGGCTACGCGTACCCGACCGCCCGCGAGACGGCGCTGAAGTTGATGGAGACCTCGTACCTGGCCGCGCTCGCCTTCTCCGGAGCCGACCTGCTGCACGGTCCGCTGGCCCTGGCCGACCCGGACGTGCCGGTCCTCGCCGTCGTGGGCAACGGACCGGGCGGCCGGGCCATGCGCGAGGTGCTGGCGAAGCTGGGCGAGCGCCGGGCGGACGTGGTGACGATCGGACCGTCCGATGTGGACGGAACGCAGCTGCGGCTGCCCGCGCCGGACGTCGACGAGCGGTACGCGCCGATGCTGGACGTGCTTGCGCTGCAGCGCCTCGCGCTCGCGCTGGCCCTGGCCCGCGGCCAGGACCCGGACGCACCCCGCGGTCTGAACAAGGTGACCGTCACCCGCTAGCGGCGATCCTGATGACCGCGGCCTGGTCCTCGCGCAGGGACCTGGCGGGGAAGGTCTGCGCCGGGCGGCCGGCGACCGAGATGCCGTAGCTGGCGACACCACCGGGTACCGCGCGGATCTCGAACGGGAAGTCGCAGGACGCGCCGGAACCGCCGGGTGCGGCGGAGGCGCGTGCCACGATCCCCGCGCCCAGCGAGCCGAGGGCGATCTCGTGGCCGGCCGGATCGGTCACCTTCACCGGCGCGCCGCCCGCGATGTCGGGCAGCGCGACCGGGGCGGCACAGGCGGCACCGGCCGCCCGCCGGTCGGTACCGGGCAGCGGTACCGTCACCCGGCCCCGCAGCACGAACCCGTTCGGCTTGGTGTGGCTGACGTTCGAGGCCCCGACGAAGCCGCAGCCGGCCGGCACGAGCGCGGCCAGCGCGGCGAGCAGAACTGCGGTTCGGCGCACGGAACGCACGCTACCCTCCGGCGGGGCGGGCACGCGTGGCAGGCTGGAAGCCGTGTCCACGCTGCGCGACCTGCTGGAGGAGCACACCTCCTTCGACCCGGCCGACGTCGAACACCTGCACCGGGTGGCCGGCGACTGGCAACTGATCTCCGACCTGTCCTTCGCCGACCTGCTGATGTGGGTACCGGTGGGCACCGGCAACGACTTCGTGTGCGTGGCGCAGGTACGCCCGACCACGGCACCGACGGCGTACCAGGACGACCAGGTGGGTCGGGTGTCCGGCGGACCGGAGGTGGCCCACCTGCACGTGGCCCGTACCCAGGGCCGGATCTGGCGGGAGGGCGACCCGGTCTGGTACGGCGACACGCCGGCCCGGCACGAGGCGATCCCGGTACGCCGGCACGGTGGCACGCAGGTGATCGCGGTGATCGGGCGGGACACCAACCTGTCCACCGCGCGTACCCCGAGCCAGCTGGAGCTCAACTACCTGACGACCGCCGACGACCTGGCCCAGATGGTCGCCGACGGTACCTTCCCGACGCGCCGGCATCCGGGGGAGATCACGCACGCGCCCCGGGTCGGCGACGGCCTGATCCGGCTGGACGCGAGCGGCAAGGTCACGTACGCGAGCCCCAACGCGCAGTCCGCGTACCGCCGGATGGGCACGCCCACCCACCTCGCCGGCGAGGACCTCGCCATTCTCACCAAGCGCCTCGCCGACGACCCGCTGGAGGGCACCGAGGTCAGCAACGGCATCCTGACCGCCCTGCGGGGCGAGGGCCCGCCGCGCAAGGAGATCAGCGCGCGGGGGGCGTCGATGCTGATGCGCGCGGTACCGCTCATGCCGGCGGGGGTACCGATCGGCGCGCTGGTGCTGGTGCGCGACGTCACCGAGGTGCGCCGCCGGGACCGGGCGCTGATCACGAAGGACGCCACCATCCGGGAGATCCACCACCGGGTGAAGAACAACCTCCAGACGGTGGCCGCGCTGCTGCGGCTGCAGGCCAGGCGCGCGCCGGCCGCGCGGGAGGCGCTGGAGGAGTCGGTGCGGCGGGTCGCCTCCATCGCGCTGGTGCACGAGACGCTGTCGATGTCCAGCGACGAGGTCGTCGAGTTCGACGGGATCGTCGACCGGGTGTCGGTGGCCGCCGCCGAGGTGTCCGCGCCGGACTCGCTGGTGCGCATCGGCCGGGACGGCACCTTCGGGGTGCTGCCCGCGGACATCGCCACGCCGCTCGTCATGGTCCTGAACGAGCTGCTGGTCAACGCGGTCGACCACGGCTTCAAGCCCGGTGACGACGGCGAGGTGGTGGTGCACGTGCAGCGCAGCCACAAGGAGCTGCACGTGACCGTGGCCGACACCGGCAAGGGCCTGCCGGACGACTTCGACCTGCTGGCCAGCGAGCGGCTGGGGCTGCAGATCGTCCGCACCCTGGTGGCCGGGGAGCTGCGCGGCACGATCAAGCTGCGCACCCGCGCCGAGGGCGGTACCGAGGCCGAGCTGCTGGTGCCGCTCGTCCAGGTCAGCCGCGCACGTACAAGGCGACAGTCAGGCCCTTGACCAGCCACAGCCGATCCAGCCGGTACCGGGACCGGAGCAGGTCCTCCTTCGGCTGACCCAGGCCGTTCCCGGGGTCGGTCTGGGTGGCGAAGCGGATGATCCACATGCGCGGCGGGTTCGCGCGGTCCAGGCAGGCCACCAGGTCGGCGCACTCGGTCGCGAGCAGGTGGCCGTCGGTGCGCTGCGGCCGGACCGCGAACACGTCCCGGGGTTGCCGCGCCGCCGGCACGTACCTGGCCACCAGGTCGCGCGCCTCCCACGGCTCGGGCTGCTCGCCGAGCTTGTAGGCGATCCCGTCGCCGGCGACCTCGTTGGCCGCGATGATCCCGGCCGCCTGCCGGTCGCCGTGGCTGTGCCCGTCCGCGGCGCGCAGCTGGAACTGCTCCGGATGGGCGAGCAGGGCCAGCGCGACCAGCAGCGCGACCGCCCGGGCCCGGGACAGCCGGGTCAGCGTGAGCGCGGCCAGCAGGACCCAGGCGGGTGTCGTGTAGAGCAGGTACCGCGGCCAGAACAGCGGTGTGATCTCCGCCACCAGGTAGAGGCTGAGCACCGGTACCAGCGCCCACGAGACGAGCAGCAGCGCCTCCCAGCGCCGCGAGAAGGCGAGCAGGGCGAGCCCGATGAGGAACCCGCCCACCACGCCGGCCACGAACAGCGTGTCCGGTGCGGCCAGCAGGACGCGCCAGTTCGCCTGCTTGATCCAGGAGATCTGGGCGCTCTGCCGGTGACCGAGCCAGGCCAGCGGCAGCGCGGGCAGGACGCCGATCGCCGCCGACACGGCCCAGGGCACCAGGGCGCGGCGCCAGACCACGGCCGCGTGCGCGAGCAGGAGCAGCAGGCCCATCAGGTGGAAGGCGCCCAGCGCGGCGACGGCCAGCGCGTACCAGGCGCCGTTGCCGGCGGTCGGCCGGTCCGCCAGGCGCACCAGCAGCAGCGTGGCGAGGATCGCGAACAGGATGACGAAGGCGTACGGGCGGGCCTCCTGCGCGTACCGCGACGTGGTCGGCACCACCGCGAAGGCGAGCCCGGCCACGGCGCCGGCCCACCGCCCGCCGCCCAGCCGGGCGCCCAGCACCGTCAGCAGGGCCGCGGCGACCGTCATCGCGCCGACCGAGGGCAGCCGCAGGGCGACCGCGGAGGTACCCGCGACGCCGGTCCACAGCTTGACGAGCGTGAAGTACGGGCCGACCACGGCGTCCACGTTGCCGAGCAGCTGGTACAGCGACCGCCAGGACAGCCGCACCGCGCCCCAGGTCGCCAGCTCGTCGGCCCACAGCGACGGGGTGCGGATGCCCCACAGCCCGTACCCGAGCGTCACCAGCGCGGGCCACAGCCAGTACAGCCGGGCCACCAGACCGGTCGGGTCGGTGCCCGGGTGCGCCGCGGGCGGCGGCGTGGCCGTCAACTGGACGGGCTCGGCCACCGCGACGTCCTCCATACCTGGACGATAATAGGCGTGCCGGTACCCGGCAGAGCGCGACGCGGCCGGCCGAACCACTCGAACTGGCGAAACATTCCGTTCATCTTCCCGCTTCCCACGCCTCGGGAGTGGCCTGCACCACGCTGGTCCCGGCGACCGGAATGTGGAATCCTGTAACACATGGCAGCCGCACTGCACCGTCGTTTCGTGGCCCGACGCCACGTCGACTACGGTCGCGTCCGCAGCGCCATCTGTCCGGCTCGCTGAACTGCCGCCAACATCCCCATGTTGGGCGCACGCGAGCGCCGGATCTCCTGACATAGCCGTCACCGGCCCCTGCCCGGGCTGACCGGTGCGCGTCGTGCCGCCCCCTCAACCAGGAGGACGCCGACATGACGGTCACCACCGTCGAAGCCGACAGCAACCAGGGCCGCGGTGCGGCGGTGCGCCGGCAGCGCGGCGAGGGCCAGTGGGCGCTGGGACACCGCGAGCCGCTGACCCCGAACGAGCGCACCAAGAAGGACGACAACCCGCTCAACGTGCGCACCCGCATCGAGACGATCTACGCGGTGCGCGGCTTCGCGAGCATCGACCCGGCCGACCTGCGCGGGCGGTTCCGGTGGTACGGCCTGTACACGCAGCGCCGGCCCGGCATCGACGGCGGGCGCACCGCCGTGCTGGAGCCGGAGGAGCTGGACGACGAGTACTTCATGCTGCGCATCCGCGTGGACGGCGGCCAGCTCGACCTCGCCCAGCTGCGGGCCGTCGCGCACGTGTCGCAGACGTACGGGCGGGACACCGCCGACCTGACCGACCGGCAGAACGTCCAGCTGCACTGGATCGAGATCGAGAACGTACCGGAGATCTGGCGCGAGCTGGAGTCGGTCGGCCTGTCCACCACCGAGGCGTGCGGCGACTGTCCCCGGGTGATCCTGGGCAGTCCGGTCGCCGGCATCGCCGACGCCGAGGTGATCGACGCCACCCCGGCGATCCGGGAGATCCAGGAGCGCTTCATCGGCGACGCGAGCCTGTCCAACCTGCCGCGCAAGTTCAAGTCGTCGATCGGCTGGCTGCCGGACCTGCCGTACGAGGCGAACGACATCGCCTTCATCGGCGTCGAGCACCCCGAGCACGGCCCGGGCTTCGACCTCTGGGTCGGCGGCGGGCTGTCCACCAACCCGATGCTCGCCAAGCGGCTGGGCGCGTGGGTACCGCTGGCCGAGGTGGCCGACGTGTGGCACGCCGTGGTGGCCCTCTTCCGCGACTACGGCTACCGCCGGCTGCGCAGCCGCGCCCGGTTGAAGTTCCTGGTCGCGGACTGGGGCGCGGACCGTTTCCGGCAGGTGCTGGAGACCGAGTACCTGCACCGCCCGCTGGTCGACGGCCCGCCGCCGGTGCTGCCCGGGCGCCCGTACGACCACGTGGGCGTGCACCGCCAGCGCGACGGCCGGTTCTACGTGGGTGTGGCACCCGTCGCGGGCCGAGTGAGCGGCGGATTGCTGGGCAGGTTGGCCGATGTGGTCGAGGCGCACGGCAGCGGCCGGGTACGGCTCACGGCGCACCAGAAGCTCGTCGTGCTCGACGTGGCGGCGCAGCAGGTGGACAGCCTGGTCGTGGCGCTGCGGGAGATCGGGCTGGAGGCGCAGCCGTCCAGCTGGCGGCGTTCGACCATGGCCTGCACCGGGATCGAGTACTGCAAGCTCGCGATCGTCGAGACGAAGGTGCGCGCGATCGGCCTGGTGACAGACCTGGAGAAGCGCCTCGCCGACCTGGACGTGGACATCTCGATCAACATCAACGGCTGCCCGAACGCGTGCGCCCGCACCCAGGTCGCCGACATCGGCCTCAAGGGCCAGCTGGTACCGGGCCCGGGCGGCGCGCTCGTGGAGGGCTTCCAGGTGCACCTCGGCGGCGGACTGACCATGGGCCAGGGCCAGGCCGCGGGCTTCGGGCGCAAGCTGCGCGGCCTCAAGACGACCGCCGAGGACCTGCCGGACTACGTGGAGCGGCTGGCCCGCCGGTACGCGACCGGCCGCGCCGAGGGCGAGGCGTTCGCGCAGTGGGTAGTCCGAGCTGACGAGGGGGCCCTGCGGTGAGTTCAGCCGAACGGGTGTCCCCGCAGCACTGCCCCTACTGCGGGGAAGAGGATCTGCGGCCGCACGGCGACAAGCACGGCGAGTGGGAGTGCCGCTCCTGCACGAGGGTCTTTTCGGTGAAGTTTCTCGGACTGGTGGTGAAGGCATGAGTACGGTTACTCGGCACACGGTGGGGGAGCTGCGGGAGATCGCGGCCCGGGCCGGGGTCGAACTGGACGGTAAGCCGGCCGAGAAGATCATCGAGTGGGCACTGGAGACCTTCGGCGAGCAGTTCTGCGTGACGAGCTCGTTCGCCGACGCGGTGCTCGTGCACGTCGTGTCGAGGGTCGCGCCAGGCATCGAAGTGATCTTCCTGGATACCGGCCTGCACTTCGCGGAGACGCTGCGGGTGCGGGACACGGTGGCGGCGACCCTGCCGGTGGTGGTGAAGTCCATCAAGCCCCGGCTGTCGCTGGCCGAGCAGGACGCGAAGCACGGCCCGCGGCTGTATGCCCGCCAGCCCGACGAGTGCTGCTTCATCCGCAAGGTGGAGCCGCTGGAGCGGGCGCTGGAGCCCTACGACGCGTGGGCCGCGGGCCTGCGCCGCGACGAAGGCCCGACGCGGGCCAACACGCCCGTGGTGGGCTTCGAGGCCAGCCGGAGCAAGGTGAAGGTCGCGCCGCTGGCGTACTGGACCGAGGCCGAAGTCCAGGCGTACATCCAGAAGCACGACGTGCCGGTCAACGCGTTGATCCGCCAGGGGTACGCGTCGGTCGGTTGCTGGCCCTGCACCCGCCGCACCGAGCCGGGCGAGGACCCGCGTGCCGGGCGGTGGCCGCTGTTCGACAAGACGGAATGTGGTATCCACGCGGCGTGAGATCTCTGGTACTGGTCGCACACGGCAGTAGGGACCCGAGGGCCGCGCGGTCGACCTGGGCGCTGACCCGGGCGGTCGGCGCGGCCCGGTCCGGTTCCCGGGTCGGTGCCGCCTTCCTCGACTTCGCGGCGCCCCGGCTGCCCGTCGCGCTGGCGGAGATCGTTGACCCCGCGGTGACGGTGGTGCCGCTGCTGCTCACCGCGGCGTACCACGGAAGGGTGGACGTGCCGGGCGAGGTGGCCAAGGTTCCGGCGGGCACGGCGGTGGCGCTGGCGGAGGTGCTGGGGCCGGTGGCCGGGCCGGCGGACGACGCGGTCGCGCTGGATCTGGTGGTACGGGCGCTGCGCCGCCGGCTGCGCGAAGCCCGCTCAGATGTTCGTGACCCCGACGGGATCGTCCTGGCTGCCGCCGGCACCCGGGTAGTCCCCGCACTCGCCACCGTCGATCTGGTGGCCTCGGCGCTGTCGTCCTCTTTCGGGGTGCCGTGCCTGCCCGGGTACGCGTCGGGCAGTGGCCCCACCGTCCCGGAGGCCGTCGCGTCGCTGCGGGCCGGTGGCGCGCGGCGCATCGCGGCGGCCGCCTATTTCCTGGCTCCCGGACTGCTCTACGACCGGGTCGCCCGGCAGGCCCGGGCTGCGGGTGTCGCGGCGGTGGCCCAGCCGCTGGACGACGCGCCGGAGATCGTCCAACTCGTCCTGCTGCGCGCCGACCTGGCGCCGGCCTAGTCCGGCCCGGACCGGCCCAGCGTCCGGCTTCACGGCTCCGGCCTGGACCGGCCCGGCGTCCGGCTTCCACGGCCCGGACGAGCAGACACCCCGGGCGATTCGCCGGGGTGCCAGTCGGTGGTCTGGATGTGACGCGGTCAGGTTCGGTCAGAGTGAGTGGGCGCGGACGCGGATCCCGCCACGACGCTTGAGAGCGCGCCGCTCCTCCTCGCTCATCCCGCCCCAGACGCCGGCGTCCTGCCCGCTGTCGAGAGCCCACTGGAGGCACTCGTCAGTCACCGGGCAACGCCGGCAGACCGCCTTGGCCTGCTCGACCTGAAGCAAGGCGGGGCCGGACGTCCCGATCGGGAAGAACAGCTCCGGGTCTTCATCGCGGCAGACAGCATGGTGGCGCCAGTCCATGGCGGCAACACTCCTCGGTTCTTCGTGGGTGCTTGATGCTCTACTTACCCTTTTCATCCCGGACACTCACACATTCACGTCCGGCTTCTGCTTTCTCTATGCATCTCGCGGCAGCCGTCCAGCGGCGGGACGCCGGCTGACCGACAGCGCGTGAGCAGGCAACACAGCCGTAACTCGGTTCGCTTGTGAATACTTTCACGAACTACCGCGATGTCAAGGGGGATCCGCGGAAAAAATACAGACGGTGAGCGACGTCACGCCCTGTTTGTCCGTATTCACCGCGCATCCGGTGCCTGCGCCTGCGACAGCCAGTAGTCAATGTAGTATGCTCCGTCGCCGTAGCCCGGCATTTCCGATACGTGTCGTGCGCCGAGTATGTGGCTTTGCGGTCGCTGTCTAGCAGATTACCCGAAGCGCCGCAGGTGCGGACGTGAAGCGAATTTTGTCCCGCTGACCCAGGTAGTCGCCGTCGAGCTGGAACGCCATCGGCTCGCCGCACCGCATCGTGAACGACTCCACATCATGCAGGCGGAGCACCCGCTTGCCGTGCGGCCCGGGTTGCGTCGGGTCGCCGCCCCGCTGGGTCAGCAACTGCAGGGCGGCACGCGCCGTGCTGGGCAGCCGCAGCGCGCGCATCGCCAGCACGTCGAGGCCGAGGTCGAACGAGGCGCCCGGGCACGCGTCGATCGGGCGGTCGCCGAGGTAGGTCCACGGGGACGTGTTCTGGATGATGGCGTTGGCCAGGCCGGACTCGCACGCCCCGCCGGGCTGCTCCAGGGTGATGGGTGCGTCGCGATGGTCGGTACCCAGCAGGTACTGGCTGACGGTGGCGCGCAGGTACAGCAGGGGGGTGGACGTCTGGCCGCGCAGCCGGGCCCGCTCCACCCGGCGCACCACCTCGGCGTCCAGCCCGAGGCCGGCGCAGAACGTGAAGTACCGGTCGTCGGCGCGGCCCAGCCCGATCGACCGGTACCGCCGCAGGCGCAGCGCCTCCAGCAGCACGCCGGTCGCCTCCACCCAGTCCTTGGGCAGGCCGAGCGCGCGGGCGAAGACGTTCGTCGAGCCGCCCGGCACGACCGCGAAGGCCGGTACGTCCTTGCCTGGACCGTCCACGAGCAGCCCGTTCACGGCCTCGTTGACGGTACCGTCGCCGCCCAGCACCACCACCGCGTCCAAGCCCTCGGTGCGTGCCCGCTGGGCGAGGGCGGCCGCGTGCCCGCGCCGCCGGGTGTGCGCGATCTGTAGGTCGACTTCGCTCCGCAGCGCGTGCACCAGCACGTCGCGCACTCGTGAGCTGGTGGTGGTCGCCTTGTGGTTGACCACGAGAAGCGCCCGCATGGAGGGCACTGTACCGGCTGGTCGTAAGGTGGTCGCCGTGAGCGAGCGGGCGCGAGCGAACCGGTGGGTGCTGAGCGAGCGGGCGCGAGCGAACCGGTGGGGGCTGCGC
This sequence comes from Micromonosporaceae bacterium, assembly GCA_039649115.1. Lineage (GTDB taxonomy): Bacteria > Actinomycetota > Actinomycetes > Mycobacteriales > Micromonosporaceae > DATEJJ01. The sequence continues at coordinate 14,182 of JBBWZQ010000343.1, forward strand.
GAGCGGGCGCGGGCGAACCAGTGGGGGCTGCGCGAGCGGGCGCGGGCGAACCCGGGGGGGCTGCGCGAGCGGGCGCGGGCGGACCGCCAGGCCGTGAGCGAGCGGACGGGGGGTTTGAGGTGAGGGCCTCGCGAGGCGCGACCGTGGTGCCGGCGACGCTGCGCTGGGCGGTGTGGCTGCTCTATGCCGAGGCACTGGCCGTGGCCGTGGTGACCGGACTCCTGCTCTACGCCGCGCTGACGCAGAAGGCCGTCACCACGAGCACCGCGATCACCGTCGTGGTGTTCATGGCCGGACTGGCTGCGCTGCTCGCGCTGCTCGGCGCGCTGCTCGCCAGGCGCAAGGGGGCCGCCCGGGCGCCGGCGATCGTGCTGGAACTGCTGTTCCTGCCCATCGGGTACTACGTGATCGAGGGCGGCGTGCCCTGGCTCGGCGTACCCCTGATGGTCGTCGGCCTGGTCTGCTCGGCCCTGCTGTTCGCCCCCGCGACCCGGGAGTCCCTCGGCATCCACTGACGTGCTGGTGGGACGCAAGATCAGGGTGATTGGGCCGGACGAGATCGCGTCCCGCCGGAGAAAAGCTCAGCCGGCTGCGCGCTCCTCCGGCAACTCCCGATCACCCTGCCCACCTACGCACCGGATCGGCTCCCGAGCCACCCGAAGCCCCGTGGCCGTGGCGGTCAGCTGGTGAGCGGGGCGCGGCGCTTGGTGAGCCGGATGGCGGCCTTGCCCCCGCTGCTCTCCGCGGTCACCTCGCCGGCCAGCGCCGTGAGTACCTGCCAGGAGAACGACTGGCCGCCCGGCAGTACCGCGTCCTCCAGGACCGGTACCTCCACCTCGATCGACAGCGACTCCTCGGTGACCTGGAACTGGCAGGTCAGCTCCGTGCCCGGGCGGGGCGGGCGGCCGGCCAGCGTGAGCAGCATGGCGCAGGCCTCGTCCACGGCGATGCGCAGGTCCTCGATCTCGTCGAGGGTGAAGTACAGGCGGGCGGCCAGGCCGGCCGTCGCGGTGCGCAGGACGGCGAGGTAGCTGCCGTCCGCGGGCACGACGAGAACGACCACGTCCTCCTGACGGGTCGCGGCCTCGTCGGGTGCGAGTTGAGTCACCGGTGCCACCCCCCGGCGATGACTCTATGTTGTCGAGGCCACATCGTGTCGCTCGGTAGCGTCTTCTGCCGGTGCGACCGGTCCGGCGGCGAGGCGGGCGAGGGCGGCACCGGTCAGCCGGTACGGGACCCAGTCGTCCACCGGCCCCGCGCCGAGCGCCGAGTAGAACTCGCGCGCCGGGTTCCAGTCGAGGACCGACCAGTCCAGGCGCTGGTATCCCCGTTCGACGCACAGCGCGGCGAGGGTGGCGAGCATCGCCCGGCCCAGCCCCAGCCCGCGCGCGGCCGGGCGGACGTACAGGTCCTCGAGGTAGATGCCGTGGCCCCCTTCCCACGTGGAGAAGTTGAGGAACCACAGCATCATGGCGAGCGGCGTCGCGGGGTCCGCTTCGATCGCGACGTGCCCGAACACCGCCGGATGCTCGGCGAACAGAGCCGCGTGCAGTTGCGGCCCGGTGAGTGTGCACTTCTCCGGCGCCCGCTCGTACCCGGCCAGCTCGTGCACCATCGCCACGATGGCCGGCACGTCCGCGGGGCGTGCCGGCCGGATCGCGTAGCGCGAAGTCACGCCTGCTTGGTCTCCCAGAAGATCTTCGAGATCTCCTCGATCTTCTCCAGCAACTGCTGCCCGACGGCCGGGTCGGCCGAGCCCTTGGACCCGCTGGCACCGGCCAGCTTGGTCGCCTCGTTGAACAGCTGGTGCAGTTGCGGGTACTTCTCGAAGTGCGCAGCCTTGAAGTAGTCGGTCCACAGTACCCAGAGGTGGTGCTTGACGAGCTCGGAGCGCTGCTCCTTGATGATCAGCGCCCGGGTGCGGAACTCCGGGTCCTGGTTGGCCTGGTACTTCTCGCTGATCGCCTTCACCGACTCGGCTTCGATCCTGGCCTGAGCCGGGTCGTACACGCCGCAGGGCAGGTCGCAGTGGGCGCGGACCACAGTCTGCGGGGTAAGGAAGCGTGGCAGTCGCATCAGGATCCTCCTGGACGTTCTTGCGATGATCGCTCTCAGTTGAAAACCCTACTCCTGACCGGAAGCGGGTACCCGAATGGGCAGGCTGTTCACCGCACTGGTCCACGGTCCGTCGATGAGTCCGACGCTGCGCCACGGAGACGCACTCCTGGTGCTGCGCACCGGCAGCGTGCGGTCGGGGGACGTGGTGGTCGCCCGCTTCGCGGACGGACCCGGCCTGGTGGTCAAGCGCGCGGTGCGCGCCGAGGGCGTCGGCTGGTGGGTGGAGGGCGACAACGATCTGGTACGGGACGACTCGCGCCGGTACGGGCCGGCGCAGGTGGTGGGCCGGGTCCTGGTGCGCTGGTGGCCCCGGCTGACCTGGCTGCGGCGCCGGGTCGGGTGACCCCGCTCACTTCCCACCTCGTGGACACGCACTATGCTCGGGCGGGTACCGGGATACCCCCGCGCATGCGCACCCGACGCCACTGACCACCGCCATCGGCGCCGCGGCCCACCAGTCACAAGACGGCAGAGACGCTCCTTGGGGGTCAGGTATGTCCGACGATCCGGTATTCGCACTGCACCGCGGCGGGAAGATGGCCATCGCCTCGACCGTGCCGCTGGCCTCCCGCGAGGACCTGTCGCTGGCGTACACGCCGGGGGTGGCCCGGGTGTGCGAGGCGATCGCGGCGGACGAGTCGCTGGCGCACGAGTACACCTGGATCGCCAACACGGTCGCGGTGGTGACGGACGGGTCGGCGGTACTCGGCCTCGGCAACATCGGACCGCGCGCGGCCATGCCGGTGATGGAGGGCAAGGCGGTGCTCTTCAAGCAGTTCGGCGGCGTGGACGCGGTACCCGTCTGCCTCGGCACCCAGGACGTCGAGGAGATCATCGCGGCGGTCACCGCGCTGGCCCCCTCGTTCGGCGGGATCAACCTGGAGGACATCTCCGCGCCGCGTTGCTTCGAGATCGAACGCCGGCTGATCGAGGCGCTCCCGATCCCGGTCTTCCACGACGATCAACACGGTACGGCCATCGTCACGCTCGCCGCGCTGCGCAACGCGGGACGGCTGCTCGACCACAAGCTGTGCGAGATGCGGGTCGTCGTGTCCGGTGCGGGCGCGGCCGGCAGCGCGGTGACCAGGATGCTGATCGCGGGCGGCGTGCCCGCACGCGACATGCTGATCTGCGACTCGCGCGGCATCCTCCACAAGGGACGGCCGGAGCTGTCCGGCGAGAAGGCCGCGCTGGCCGCCCTGACCAACGAGGCCGGGCGCACCGGCGGCATCGCGGAGGCGCTGCGCGGCGCCGACGTGCTGATCGGCGTGTCCGGTGGCTCGATCCCGGAGGCGGCGGTGGCCGAGATGGCGCCGGGCTCGATCGTCTTCGCGCTGGCCAACCCCACGCCCGAGGTGCACCCGGGCGTGGCGGCCCGGTACGCGTCGATCGTGGCCACCGGCCGCAGCGACTTCCCCAACCAGATCAACAACGTGCTCGCCTTCCCCGGCGTGTTCCGTGGCGCGCTGGATGCCCGGGCGCGGCGGATAACGGAGCGGATGAAGGTGGCCGCCGCCGAGGCGATCGCGGCGGTGGCAGTGGACGACCTGCGCCCCGACGCGATCGTGCCCAGCGCGCTGGACACCCGGGTGGCGCCGGCCGTGGCGAAGGCCGTCACCAAGGCCGCGTCCGCGGACTGAGATGGGGTACTGGATATGCGCGCTGCCTACGTGTCCGCCATCAACCCGGACGACCCGCTCGCCGGGCTGTCCGTCGGTGACCTGACGCCCGACACGCCCGCGGACTGGGTGCGCGTCGCGGTGCGGGCGAGCGCGCTCAACCATCACGACCTGTGGTCCCTGCGCGGGGTCGGGCTGCCCGCCGAGCGGCTTCCGATGATCCTCGGCTGTGACGCCGCCGGGATCGACCCGGACGGCAACGAGGTCGTCGTGCATGCGGTCATCGGCGAGTCGGACCTGCCGGACGAGACGATGGATGCCAAGCGGACCCTGCTGTCCGAGAAGTACCCGGGCACCCTCGCGGAGTATGTCGCGGTGCCCCGGCGCAACCTGGTGCCCAAGCCGCCCGAGCTGTCGTTCGTCGAGGCGGCCTGCCTGCCGACCGCGTGGCTCACCGCCTACCGGATGCTGCGGGTGCGCGGGCGGCTGCCGGACGGCGGGGCGGTGCTCGTCCAGGGTGCCGGTGGCGGGGTGGCCACCGCGGCCGTGGTGCTCGGCCGGGCGCTGGGCGCGCGGGTCTACGCGACCAGCCGGGACCCGGGCAAGCGGGAGCGGATCGCGGCGCTGGGCGCGACCGCGCTGGAGCCGGGCGCGCGGCTGCCCGAGCGGGTCGACGTGGTGGTGGAGACGGTCGGCGCAGCCACCTTCGAGCACTCGCTCAAGAGCGCGGTGCCGGGCGGCCGGATCGTGGTCTGCGGCGCGACCGCCGGCAACCTGGCAACGGTCGACCTGCGCCGCGTCTTCTTCCTCCAGTTGGAGATCGTCGGCTCCACCATGGGCACCCGGGACGAGTTGGGTGCGCTGCTGGCGCTGTGCGCCGGGCGGGGGATCCGTCCGGTCATCGACTCCGTGCACGGCTTCTCCGAGGTGCGCCAGGCGTTCGAGGACCTCGCCAGGGGCGACGTCTTCGGCAAGATCGTGCTGGATCACTCCAGGTAGGTCGGCGCGGCGCAGCCGCTCCTCCCGTGCGGATCGGCGAGGACCGCGAGGGTCTCCGTCGCGATCTCCAGTTCTTCGTCCGTCGGGACCACGCACACCGCCACCCGCGAGCCGTCGGGTGAGATGAGCCGCGCCGCGCCGGACGGCGCGGTATTGCGCAGGCCGTCCACGGCGACGCCGAACAGATCCAGCCCGGCCACCGCGGCGGCCCGTACCGCGGCCGCGTTCTCGCCCACGCCACCGGTGAACGTGATCGCGTCCAGCCGGCCCAGCACGGCCGCGTAGGCGCCGACGTACTTGCGGATGCGGTGGCAGTACACGTCGAATGCGAGAAGGGCCGCCGGATCCCCGCTCTCCCGGCGGGACAGCACGCCGCGCAGGTCGTTGTCGCCGCACAGGCCGAGCAGCCCGCCGCGCCGGTTGAGGGTGCGGTCGATCTCGTCCGGGGACAGGCCGCCCACCCGGTTGAGGTGCAGCACCACGGCCGGGTCGAGGTCGCCGCTGCGGGTACCCATGACCAGGCCTTCGAGTGGTGTCATGCCCATCGACGTCTCGACCGAGCGGCCGCCCTGTACGGCGCACGCGGACGCGCCGTTGCCCAGGTGCAGGACGATCGTGTTGAGTGTCTCCAGTGGACGGTCGAGCAGCTCGGCGGTCTGCCGCGACACGTACGCGTGGGAGGTGCCGTGGAAGCCGTACCGGCGGATGCCCAGCCGCGCCGCCAGTCCGGCGTCCAGCGCGTAGGTCGCCGCGGCGGCGGGCAGCGTGGCGTGGAATGCGGTGTCGAACACAGCCACCTGTGGCACCTCGGGGCGCAGGTGCCGGGTGACCGCGATACCGGCGAGGTTCGGCGGGTTGTGCAGCGGGGCCAGCGGAGTCAACTCGCCGATCGCGGCCACCACCTCGGGTGTCAGCAGGGTCGGCCGCACGAACCGGGAACCGCCGTGCACCACCCGGTGCCCGATCGCGCGCAGCCGCGGCGAGTCCAGGCGCAGCCGGTCCGCGGTGGCCTGCAGCGCGTCCTGGTGCGACGGCGGCCCGCCCGGCTCCCCGATGCGCTCGATGAGCCCCCGGTCGAGGGTGTCCAGCGCCTTGTCCAACAGCCGGAACTTGATCGATGAGGAGCCGCAGTTGAGGACCAGGATCATGATTGGGCCTGGACGGCGGTGATCGCGACCGTGTTCACGATGTCCGGCACGGTGGCTCCCCGCGACAGGTCGTTGACCGGTCTGCGCAGTCCCTGGAGGACCGGCCCGACCGCGACCGCGCCGGCCGAGCGCTGCACCGCCTTGTACGTGTTGTTGCCGGTGTTGAGGTCCGGGAAGATGAAGACCGTCGCGCGCCCGGCCACCGCGCTGCCTGGCAGCTTCGTGGCGGCCACGCCCAGGTCCACCGCCGCGTCGTACTGCATCGGGCCGTCCACCGACAGATCCGGGCGCCTGGACCGCACCAGGCCGGTGGCGGCCGCCACCTTGTCCACATCGGCACCGTGACCGGACGAGCCGGTGGAGTAGGAGAGCATCGCGATCCTGGGCTCGATGCCGAAGGTGGCCGCGGTGGCCGCCGAGGAGATGGCGATGTCGGCCAGCTGGTACGGGTCGGGATCGGGGTTGATGGCGCAGTCCCCGTACACCAGCACCTGGTCCGGCAGGCACATGAAGAAGACCGAGGACGCCACCGACACGCCGGGCGTCGTCTTGATGATTTCGAAGGCCGGCCGGATCGTGTCGGCGGTCGGGTGGACCGCGCCCGAGACCATCGCGTCAGCTCGTCCACTGTGGACCATCATGGTGCCGAAGTAGTTCCCGTCGGTCACGATGTCGCGCGCCGCGTCCGGCGTCACGCCCTTGCTCGCGCGCAGCCGGGCGTACTCGGCGGTGAACTCCTCGCGCCAGGGCGACGTGACGGGATCCACAATGGACACACCGGGGAGGGACAGGCCCAGCTCGCGGACGCGCCGGGACACATCTGCCTCGGTGCCGAGCAGCGTCAGCGAGCAGACGCCGCGGCGCAGCAGGATCTCGGCCGCGCGCAGGATGCGCTCCTCGGTGCCCTCGGGCAGCACGACGTGCCGGGGGACCGCCCGGGCCCGGGAGATCAGCTGGTACTCGAACATCAGCGGGGTGACGCGGGAGGATCGGGCGATGTCCAGGCGGTTCGCCAGCTCGGCGGAGTCCACAGCGGACTCGAAGGCGCCGAGCGCGGCCTGTACCTTGCGGGGGTTGTCGCCGCGCAGCTGACCCTCCAGTCCCGCCATCCGGGACACCGTGTCGAAGCTGTCCAGCTCCACGCCCAGCACCGGCAGGCCGCTGCCGCCCAGGCGCTGCACCAGGTCGACCACGCGTGGATCGGGCGGCAGGCCGAGGGTGAGCACCAGGCCGGCCAGGGCGGCCTTGCCGCAGACGTGCGCGGCGTAGCCGGCGACGATCAGGTCGGCCCGGTCGCCCGGGGTGATGACCAGGCCGCCGTCGCGGAGGTGGTCGAGGAAGGTGGGTACCAGCGCACCGCCGACCACGACGTCCAGCACGTCGCGCGCGTACGCCTCCGGACCGCCCAGCAGCCGCCGGCCGCCCAGCACCTCGGCGACCTCGGCGACGGTCGGCGCGGAGACGGCGGGCACGTCGGGGATGGCGTACACCGGAAGGGGCAGCTCGCCGACGGCGGACAGCGCCTTCTCCCGTACTGCCGGCGCGACCCGGTTGGCGATCACCGCGACCTGGGTGGCGTGCAGGTCGGACAGCGTGTGGTACGCGCCGCGCACCGCGCCGGCCACGTCCTGCGCGTCGCGTCCCCGGCCGTCCACCACGGCGAGCACCGCCGCGCGCAGCTCGTTCGCGATCCGCACGTTCAGCGCCAGCTCGTCGGGCAGGCCGGCCGATTCGCGTGCCTCCCCACCGTCCCGGCCGAAGTCGCTGCCGATGACGAGCACCGCCTCGGCGTCCTCGTCGACGGCCCGGTACCGGTCCACGACGCGCGAGACCAGCTCGTCCAGCCGCCCCTCGGCGATCAGCGTGGCGGCCTCCGCGTAGCTGGCGCCGTATCCGGTCAGGTCGAGCTGGTACTGGCTGCGGAGCAGGTCGAGGATCGGGTCCGCCGCGCGTACCAGGATGCGGAAGGCGCCGAGCCGGCGCACCCGGCGGGACAGCAGCTCCATGACGCCCAGGGCAACGGTCGACTTGCCGCCGCCCGGCTCCAGTCCGGTCAGGTACAGGGTGCGGGCCACCCGCACATTATGCGGGCGCGACCGCCTCGATCCGATCAAGCATGAACATCCGGTCGTCTCCGCGCAGCCGGCACCACGCCTCGATGGCCCCGCCCAGCAGCTCGATCTCCTGGATGACCCGGACGCTGTGCTCGCCCTGCCCGCTCGTGTAGTGGATCTCCACCGGGGTGTGGGCGTCGATGGCGGATGCGAGCAACTGCTGCTCGGCGGGGTCGAGGTGGGCCGCGTGCGTGGCCACGGTGCGGAGCGTTTCGGTCGGCTGGCGCGGCCCCGGTACCGCCGGATCGGTGAACTCCAGTTCGTCGCTCCACAGCATCAGTGCGTCCGGCGAGGCGGCGGAGGCGGACCTGATCGGCGCGGCCAGCAGGGCGGTCGCCAGCGTGTGCGGGTCGGAGCGGACCAGCGCCCGGGCGGCTGCCGTCCCCGCCGGTCGCCGCACCGCTTCGGTCGCGACCCGCCGGGACGGTACCCGCTCCAGCGTCGGCGTGCCGTCGGCCTCCTCGCCCACCGGCGCGTACCCGGCGGCGCGCAGCGCGGCCAGCGTGTCGGTGACGGAGGCGGCGCTGCCCAGCACGGTGGGCGCGAGCGCGACGAGGTCCAGCCGGGACAGCGAGCGGGTCGCCGCGATCTCGGTGACCAGGGCCGGATCGTCCGCCCGCACCACGCAGGAGACCGGCCGCACCCGCACCCGGCCGTGCCCGCGCGCCACGTCGCGCAGCAGGTAGTCGAGGGCCTGGGGCAGCGCGGCGCCCACCGCGACCGCCCGCAGCCGCTCGGCCAGCTCGTCGGCCCGGCGCCCGGCGTCCAGCGCCCGCCGCACCGAGGCGGCCGAGAACCGCCAGGTCGACGCGGTGCCGCGCGACTCGCGGTCGGCGACCGAGTCCAGCAGCCCGGCGAGCGGTCCGGCCGGGATGCCCGGCACCACGGCCGTCAGGTCGGCCTGGAAGATCGCCTCCGGTACGGCGTCGTCCAGCAGCTTGCGTGCGGCGTTGCCCAGCGCGTCCGGGTCGCCGGCCACGAGCGCGGCGGCCAGCTCGGTGGGCGCGCCGTGTGCCAGCACGCCGAGCAACTCGGCCTCTGTCCACAGCGGACGGATGTACTCCTCGGGCTCGGCGAACGACTCGATGAGCAGCGGGAGGCGCCAGTGCAGCACCGGCCCCAGCTCGCTCTCGTCGACGATGCGCTGCCCGCCGGGGGTCCGGACCACCGACTGGAGCAGCTTCTGGCGCAGCTCCCCGCCCAGCCGCCCGGCCACCTCCCGCACCAGCGGCACCGTGCCGTCCTGCAGCGGTACCGTCGGCATCAGCCACCACGCGGCGAGCAGCGGCACCAGCCGGTCCGCCGGCTCCCCGGCCAGCCACTGGTCGTAGGCCGGGGTGAGCAGCACCTGGTCGGCCGAGGGGGCCAGCAGTCCGGCCGTGTAGGCCAGCTCCAGCCACAGCCGTACCGTCGCCTCCTGCGCGCCGACCGCCTTCGCCAGCCGGCGCTGTTCCCGGGCACCGATCCCGCCCGCCTTGCGTACCGTCGCGGGGTTGTGCGCGATCGCGGCCAGCATGGCGCTGACCGCGTCGACCGCCGCGGCCGCCGCCGCGCTCGCCTCGTGCTCGACGGACGCCGGGTCCACCGCGGCCAGCCGCAGCGGCGGTGGCTGCGGCGTGAACGGCGGCTGCCAGTCGGGCCCGCGCAGTGCCAGCGCCACCTCGCGGGGCATGGTCGCGTGTTGCCAGCCGTCGGACAGCAGCAGGCTCCGGCGGGTGGCCCAGTCCAGCTCCGCGCTGAATGGCAGGGCGCGCACGGTGATCACCGGGCCGTGCCAGGCCGCGGTGGTCAGCAGATCGCGCGTTGCCGCCGGAGCGGCGGCGACCAGTGCCCGGACGCCCGCGGCATCGGCGAGCGCCGCGCACACGCCTTGGAGGACCTCGTGCTTGCGCGCCTGGTTCGGCAGGCCGAGGGCGGCGGCGACCGCGCGCAGCTCGGTGGCCGCGCGCGGCTCCAGCAGCGCCTGCGCGGGTGGACCCAGGCCCAGCGGGTGGCGCAGCCCGTCGCGCAGCGGCCCGGACAGGTGCAGCGCGCCGTCGGACTCCCAGGCCAGCGCGGCGTCGGCGAGCATGGCCAGCGCCTCGTCGAGATCGTCCGGCGCCAGTTGCAGGACCGCGGCGAGGCCGGACCGGTCGCGGCAGTCGAAGGCGCGGGCCGCCTCGATCGCCTGGATCGCCGGGAGCGGCACCGACTGCAGCGCCCCGGCGACGGCGACCCGCGACTGCAGCCGGTGGGCGAGCTCGGAGAGATCGACCGGCGCGGGCGGAGCGAGCGTCTCGGGGCGCCGCGCGAGCAGCGTGGCCAGCCGATCGGCTGACAGGCTCGCGAGCCACCGGGCCAGACTCGATGCCACGGACGCTTACGATAGTCGCGCTCCGGCCCGCCGCCCCGGCGACCCGCCGGGCGATCTGCTGAACCTGACCACTCCCAGGTTCGTGCCATCCCTAAGCACCTGGCCTGCACGTGCCGATTTGGCCCATAGCGTCGCTGGTGCGACATCGGCCGGGCGGCGCCAGGACCTTGGGTGCCGTGATCAAGCGGCCGGCAGGGGGAGGCAGCGATGCGTACGGTCGGCGCGGGCCGGTACGAGCTGGAGGCCGAGATCGCCAAGGGGGCGATCGGCATCGTCTGGCGCGCTTTGGACACCACCACCGGCGAGCGGGTGGCGGTCAAGCAGCTGCGGCCCGAGGCCGCGGTGCAGGCCGAACTGGTCGAGTCGTTCCTCGGCGAGGCACGCGTCCTGCGCGAGCTGGACCACCCCTCCGTGATCCGGGCCCGCGACCTGGTGCAGTCCGCGGGGCAGTACGCGCTGGTGCTCGACCTCGTCAACGGCGTGGACCTGCGCCGCCGGCTGCGGGCCGACGGCCCGCTGCCGCCGCAGGTGGCCGCCGATGTGGTCGCGCAGATCTGCGACGCGCTGGCCTACGTGCACCACCGCGGCATCGTGCACGGCGACATCAAACCGGGCAACATTCTGGTACCGGTGGATGGCAGCCCGGTGCGGCTGGCCGACTTCGGCATCGCCCGGCGGGTGCCGTGGGCCGACGGGCGCAACGACGCCGACCGGGCCACCCACGCCACTCCCGAGTACGTCGCGCCCGAGGTGGTGGCCGGTGAGCCGCCGTTGCCCGCGGCCGACGTCTACGCGCTGGGCATCGTGCTCTACGAGCTGCTCTGCGGTCGCACCCCGTACCGGGGCGGCACGGCGGGCGAGGTGCTGCGCCGGCACGCCACCTGCGTACCCGTGCCCCCGCCCGGGCTGCCCGAGCAGATCTGGCCGGTGATCAGCGAGTGCATGATCCCGGATCCCGACCAGCGCCCGAGCGCCACGATCGTGGCCCGCCGGATGCGCGCCGTGCTGCCCAGCCTGGCCGGCCTCGCCCCGCTGGCCCCGCTGGCTCCGGACGTCGTCACCTGGTGGCCACGCTCGGCCGAGGACACCGCACCGGTAGCGGCGGTCCGCCGCCGGGTGACCTGGGTACCGGCCGGTACGGCCCCGGTCTCACCGGCGGCTGCGTACAGCACCCACTTCGTGGCCGTACCGGAACCGGTGGTCGCCTCGATGGCCGTCCCGCAGCCGGCTGCCCCGGCGCCGGCCGCGCGGCGTCGCCGAGGCTCCTGGGTTCCGCTGCTGGCCGGCCTCGCCGCCGCGGTGGTCGCCGTGGCGTTCGGCATGACCGCGCTGCTCCTGCTCAACCAGCCGCACCGGGCACAGACCACCGAGCCCGCGGCCGTCGTCTCGCACCAGCCGGGCACGCCGGCACCGCACTCGGGCGCCGGACCGACCACCCGCCCGTCGAGCGGTGCACCCGGCAACCCGTCCGGCGGCGCCGGCGCCGGTACCGGCACGCCGCACGGTGGCTCGCCGCGCGGCGGCCCGACCCGTGGTGGCTCCTCGGGCGGCTCCGGGCCGGCCAAGCCGCCTGCCGGGCACCCGGCGTCGAGCCAGCCCGGCCTGCCCGGAATCGGCAGCCCGATGCCCACGCTGCCGGCCGTCCGGTAATGATCCGTAAGGGTCCTGTCGGTCTTCTTGCACAAGCGACCCTGGCACGGGACAAACCTCCGATTGAGCGCGTGCGGGCGTAAACTCGCCTGACTGTGGATCAGCATGAGGCACCGGAGGAGCAGCCTGGCGAGGGCGGGTCAGCCGTCGCCGGGACGGATGCCGCGGCCGGCCCGGCGCCCGATGCCATGGAGTTCGACGGGGACGCCGAGGACGACGCCGACGATGTCGCCGGGTGGGAGACCAGCGAGCAGCCGCTGGTGCCGGTCCGGTTCAGCGCGAACGGGTGGCCCATCGCGATCGGCCGGGCGTCGGTACCCAGCGCGGAGCGCCTGATCGAGCTGGAACTGGAGCCGGCGCCGCCCGCGGAGGAGCGCGAGCCGCAGCCGCAGCCGTCGGTACGCACGCCCCTGGCCGCCGGCCTGGTCGTCGTGTCCGGCCTGATGCTCGCCGGCATCTGCGGTTTCGCCATGCTGCTGCCGG
>JBBWZQ010000263.1:0-5554 GCA_039649115.1 Micromonosporaceae bacterium
CCGGGCAGGAGCCGCGGTCCCACCACACGCCTCGCCCATCGATCCCTGTCACGGCGATCACACCGTCCTCCCGGAATTGAGTCGGGTCGACTCAAGTTGTACGGGATACCGGCCGCGACCAGGCCGGCACGATGGGACTTCGAGGAGTACAGATGAGCACACTGTCGTTGTGGACCAGGCGGGACCCGTTCGCGGAGTTCGATGGGCTGGTGCGCAGGACCTTCGGTCCGGTCGCGACCCGGCCGGTCGGCTTCACACCCGCCGCGGAGGTCACCCGGGACGGCGAGGACGCCGTCGTCCGCGTCGAGCTGCCCGGACTGGACGCCGGCAAGGACATCTCGGTCGAGGTGGACCGGGGCCACCTGGTGGTCAGCGGTGAGCGCCGCGACGAGCGTACCGAGGAGCGGGACGGGCGCAGCCTGCGCGAGGTGCGGTACGGCTCGTTCCGCCGCTCGTTCACGCTGCCCACGCACGTGACCGCGGAGGCGGTCAGCGCCTCGTACGACGCGGGCGTGCTGAGCGTGCGGGTGGCCGGCGCCTACCCGGGCACCGAGACGCGGCGCATCGCCGTGACCTCCGGCGCGCAGGACGCTCCGGCGGTCGAGTCCGCCTGACGCATCACCTCAAGGCCCGGACCCACGCGGTCCGGGCCTTTGCGGTCTCCTCGACAGCCGACCTACATGAGCAGCCAGCCGCCGTCCACCTCCAGGTTGACCCCGTTGACCGAGCGGTTCTCCAGCAGGAACACCGCGGCGTCGACCACGTCGTCCATGGTCGGGGTGCGCCCGGTGGGGGTACGCCGCCGGGTCGCCTCGACCGCCTCCGTCTTGCCGCTCCAGTAGGGACTGTCGCCCACGATCCCCGGGTGGATCGCGTTGACCCGCACGGGCGCGAGTTGCAGCGCCAGCGTGGCGATCATGGCCACGACTCCCCCGTTGATGGTGGTCACGGTCGTGGAGCCCGGGTACGGCCGGCGTGCCGCCTGCCCGCCGAACACCAGTACGCTGCCGTCCGGGTGCAGCCGCTCGCGCAGCGCGTGCACCACCGCGGTGTACCCGACGAGCTTGAGCGTGACCAGGCGCACGGCGCCGATCACGTCGTAGTCGGCGACGGTGTTGTGGTCCCGCTCGATGGCGGACAGCACCAGGTGGTCGACCGGTCCCAGGCCGGCCAGGGCCTCGACCACCTCGTGCGGCCGGGTCAGGTCGAGCGCCACGCCGCGGGCGTCGGGTGCGAGTTCCTCGGCCACCTTCGCGGCCCGGTCCGGGTCCCGGCCGCTGAGGACCACCCGCCGGCCCCGCTGCACGTAGTGCTGGGCGATCTCCCGCCCGAGCCCCGACGTACCCCCGATCACCACGACACTGCCCGCCGCATTCTCCATCACGTTTCCCCTTCCGCTCGGGTGCCAACACCGTCCACCATGGAGCGCAGGTAGTCCCAGTCGCGCGCGAAGCGGTACGAGTGCCGGGCCGGCGGCTGCGGCGCCTGGGTCTCCAGCCAGCGCAGCGGCCCGTCACCGGCGTTGCGGAACCCGTGCACGCAGCCGACCCCGGCGAACGCCGCGTCGCCGGGCCCGAGCAGGTACCGCTCGCCGTCGAACGTCGCCTCGGCGCGGCCCTCGAGGAACAGATAGGTCTCCTCGAACGGGTGGTCGTGCGGCCCGGCCACCCCGTCGGGCGCGTACTGCACCATGAACATGGTGGTCAAGTGGGCGCCCAGGTCGGCGTCGACCATCATCTTGACGGTGATGCCGCTGTAGACGAGCAGTGCGGTGCGCATGCTCGCGGAGACCGCGAGCAGTTGCTGCGACTGCTGCCGCACGTCCATGTTCACCGGTTCCACGTGACCGTACCGGCGGTTGCGCGGATCCCGGGCGTCCACTTCGGACGGTGTGTGCCGGCCCGGCTCCGGCACCGGGACGGTGTCCCCGCGGTAGCGGGTGCGGGGCTGCGGGGCCAGCATGCGCGCCCACCGCCCCGGCCGGTGCCCCGGCCCGCCGCGCCAGGAGTGTGCCTCGCCCACCGGGATCAGCCCGTAGTCGCCAGGCGCCAGGGCGGTCGCGCCGGCGGCCGTCTGCAGCACCGGCGCGCCGGACAGCACGTAGAAGCACTCCTCGAAGGACTGCACCCGGGCCGGTACCGCAGTGGCCGCGGCCAGCTCGCACACCTCGAAGCCGGTGTGCACGGCGCCGGGCACCGTCTCGTCCACGATGGACCAGACGGTCAGGCCGGGTGCCACCGACCGGTGCTCGGCATCGGCCCCGAGGCGCACCAGGTGACGACTCACGGCCGGGCCGACTCGACCTGGCCCAGCAGGTAGTCGCGCGCGGCCTCGACCTGCCGGCGCGCGCGGTCCACGTCGGCCAACAGCCGGCCGTGCCGCTTGCGGACCACACCGTCGACGATGACCGTGTCCACGTTGGACACGTCGGCGGACAGCGTCACCGCCGCCGCGGCGTCGATGACCGGCGCGACGTTGAGGGCGCGCGCGTCCAGCAGCACGATGTCGGCCCGCTTCCCGGGCGTCAGGGAACCGGTGCGGTCCGCCAACCCAGCCACGAAGGCACCGTTGATGGTGGCCATCTCAAGCATCTGCCGGGCGGTGAGCATCGTCTCGGGTACCGGCTCGTTGGCCTGCCACGCGATCGCGTTGACGCGCGCCCGCTCGGCGCCGAAGGCGGCGCGGATCTGGGTGAACATGTCACCCGGTACCGTGGTGACCACGTCGATGGACAGGCTGGGGCGCAGGCCGTACTCGATCGCCTTCATCACCGGCGGCCAGCCGTGCCCCATCTGGATCTCCACCTGCGGTGCGATCGAGATGGTGCCGCCGCTGTCGGCCACCAGCCGCCACTCCTCCTCGCTGAGGTAGCAGCAGTGGATGTAGGTGGTGTCGGCGCCCAGCAGGCCGAGGTCGTGCAGCTGTCTGACCATGCCGAACCGGCCGGCGAGCCGGCCCATCGCGACGTGCACGGTGATCGGGATGGACAGCTCGCGGGCCAGCCCCCACTCGGCCCGCACCACCTCCTCGACGCAGAAGCCGGGCCCGCGGGTGGCCAGCGCCATCGTCAACAGGCCGCTGTCGGAGGAGAAGTGCGTTTCGCGTATCCGCCGCACGTCGTCACCGGGTATCGCGATCTTGCTCTCGAACCAGTAGTCGGCGAGGGAGGTGTTCGCGCTGCCGTAGGCGTACTGGCTGCGGATGCCGACCTCGCGCAGCGCCTGGATGGCCGCGTCCGGGTGCTCCGGGGTGTTGTTGATGTGCGACCAGTCCACCAGCGTGGTGATGCCCGCGTTGAGGCACTCCAGGGCGCCGGCGAGGTTGGCGTGGTAGACGTCCTCGGCGCGGTAGTGCGGGGCGAACGTGTCGAGGATCTCCACGAAGTAGTCGTCGAGCGTGGCGTTCGGCGCGCTGCCGCGGATCGCCGCCTCCCAGGTGTGCCGGTGCGAGTCGACGAAACCGGGAATCACCAGGTATCCGTCGGCCTCGATCACCTCCGCGTCGGCGCTGATGTCCGGCCGCACCGCGACGATCCGGCCGTCCTCGACGAGCACGTCGCCGCGGGGTAAGTCCCCTGTGGACGGATCGACGGACAGGACGTGGCCGCCGCGGATGAGGGTCTTGTTGCTCATGGCGAACTCCTGAAGGGTGTGGGCGGGGACTTCAGTAGGCGGCGAGCCGGCGCACGGCGTCGCACACCTTGGCGACTGTCGGGATGACCTCGTCTTCGAGGCGGTCGGCGAAGGGCAGCGGCACGCACGCCGAGGCGACGCGCTTGATGGGGGCGTCCAGCAACTCGAAGCCCTCGTCCGCGACGATGCCCGCGACGGTGCCGCCCCAGCCGCCCTGGTACGGGTTCTCCTCGACGACGACGAGGCGGGAGGTGCGCCGTACCGACTCCAGGACGGTGCGCATGTCCAGCGGTACCAGGCAGCGCAGGTCCACCACCTCCACGGAGATCCCGTCCCGGTCGAGCTCCCGCGCGGCGCCCAGCGCCACCGGTACCGTGGAAGCCAGCGCGACCAGGGTGACGTCCTGGCCGGGCCGGACCACGGCGGCCTCGCCCAGCGGTACCAGATGGTCGTCCGGCGCCGGCGGCCCCTTGCTCGCGAACAGGCCCTTGTGCTCGAAGAACACCACCGGGTCGTCGCTGCGCACCGCGGCCGCCATCAGACCGACCACATCGGACGGTGTGGCCGGCGCGACCACCTTGAGGCCGGGCACGGCGAACGCCCAGTTCTCCACCGCCTGGGAGTGCTGCGCGCCGAAGCCGAGCCCGCCGCCGTTGGCGGTGCGCACCACGAGCGGCAGGCGCACCTGGCCGCCGGTCATGTAGCGCATCTTCGGGATCTCGTTGGCCAGGTAGTCCCAGCAGCAGGCGAGGAAGTCGGAGAACATGATCTCCGCGACCGGCCGCAGCCCGGTCATCGCCGCGCCCATCGCGGCACCGAGGATGGCCTGCTCGCTGATCGGCGTGTCCCGGACCCGTGTCGGGCCGAACTCGTCCAGCAGCCCGCCGGTGGCTTTGAAAACCCCGCCCGCGGCGCCGATATCCTCGCCCAGGAACACAACATTGTTGTCCCGACGCATTTCCTGCGCGATGCCGCGCGCGACCGCCTGCCGGAAAGTCAGTTGCGCCATGACGATCCTCCGTCTGCCCAGACATCCGCCAGCACCAGGTCGACGCTCGGCACAGCGCCGGCTTTCGCCTCCGCCGTGGCCAGCTCAACCGCTTCCATCGCCGCGTGTTCGATGTCGGCGAGCGTTTCCTCGGCCACGCCGAACATCAACAACCGGCTGCGGTAGGCCGGCAGCGGGTCACGGGCCAGCCAGGCGTCCACTTCGCCCTGCGGCCGGTACTTTCCCGGATCGGCGCGGGAGTGCCCGCCGTGCCGGTAGGTCGAGGCCTCGATCAGCGTCGGGCCGCCGCCGGTCCTGGCTTTGGCCAATGCGGACGTCGCCGCGTCGTACATCTCGTCCGGATCGTTGCCGTCCACCAGCATCGACGGCAGGTTGTAGGCCGAAGCACGGTCGGCCGCCGGGTTCTTCACCGCGGTCACCGCGCTGATCGGCGTGTACTCCATGTACTGGTTGTTCTCGCAGACGAAAACCACCGGCAGGTTCCACACCACGGCGAAGTTCAGCGCCTCATGGAAAGCGCCGATATTCGTTGTCCCGTCACCGAAGAAGCAGACCGCTACCTGACCGCTGTCCCGATACATCGCGCTCCACGCGGCACCGCAGGCGATCGGCAGGTGCGCGCCGATGATGGCGTAGGAGCCCATCACCCCGTGTTGGACGCTCGTCAGGTGCATGGATCCCCCTTTCCCCGCCATCAGGCCGTTCTCCCGCCCTAAGAGCTCGGCGAGCACAGGCGTCATCGGGACGCCACGGGCGAGCGTGTGCGCGTGCCCGCGGTACGTGGCGAAGGTGTAGTCGTCGGGCCGCATCGCGACACCGAAACCGGCCGCGATCGCTTCCTGCCCAAGGGAAAGGTGGCTGGTGCCCTTCACCAGGTTCTGCAGGAACAAGTCGTACGCGCGCTTCTCGAAGT
>JBBWZQ010000367.1:0-25540 GCA_039649115.1 Micromonosporaceae bacterium
TGGCCGTCCTCGTCGACGGGCATCCAGCGCCGGTCGCCGGCCAGACCCCACGGCTCCACCGCGGCGCCGTCGTGGTCCACGCGATGACACCCTTTCACGGGGTACGTGTGGATCGAGGCGACGCGCATGCGGCAAGGGTACTTCCCGGTGCCGGACGGCCGGACGGGGGAAGATGGGCGCGTGCAGACCGACCACGACCATGATCACGACCATGACCACGGGCACGACCACGACCACGACCATGACCACGGGCACGACCACGGGGCGGGCACCGGTGGGCTGGCCGGCCTGTGGCACCGGGTCAGCCACCTCGTCACCCCGCACTCGCACGACAGCGCCGACAAGGTGGACGCCGCCCTGTCCGCCAGCGCCGAAGGCATCCGGGCGCTGTGGCGGTCGATGGTCATCCTCGGCGTCACCGCGGCGCTGCAGGGGCTCGTCGTGCTCTGGTCCGGCTCGGTCGCGCTGCTCGGCGACACCCTGCACAACGTCGCCGACGCGCTGACCGCGGTACCGCTGGCCATCGCGTTCGTGCTGGGCCGCCGGCCGCCCAACCGGCGGTACACCTACGGGTACGGGCGGGCCGAGGACCTCGCCGGCGTGGTGATCGTCCTGGTCATCGCCGGATCCGCCGTGGCCGCGGCGGTGGCCGCGATCGAGCGCCTGATCCACCCCCAGCCGATCAGCCACCTGATCGCGGTGGCGATCGCCGCGGTCGTCGGCTTCGCCGGCAACGAGTGGGTGGCGCAGTACCGGATCCGGGTCGGCCGGCGGATCGGGTCGGCCGCGCTGGTCGCCGACGGCCTGCACGCGCGGGCCGACGGGTACACCTCGCTGGCGGTCCTGGTCGGGGCGGCCGGGGTGGCGCTGGGCTGGCGCTGGGCCGACCCGGTGGTCGGGCTGCTGATCACGGTCGCGATCCTGTTCGTGCTGCGGGACGCGGCCCGCGAGGTGTACCGGCGCCTCATGGACGCGGTCGACCCGGGCACGGTCGACGCGGTCGAGGCGACGCTGCGCGGCACCCCGGGCGTGATCGACGTCAGCGCGCTGCACCTCCGCTGGCTGGGGCACCAGTTGCGCGCCGAGTGCGCGATCGTGGTCGACACGCACCTGTCCGTGGTGGCGGCGCACACCATCGCGGTCGACGCCGAGCACCGGCTGATCCACGAGGTACCGCGGCTGACGGCGGCGCTCGTGCACGCGGACCCGGCGCCGCACGCGGGCGCCGACCACCACGAGCCGCTGGCCGACCACCGCTGAACGCTTGCGGCGTGCATGAAAACATGCATACAGTACCGGCGTGCATGAAGGGCTGCTCGCAATGCTCGACGGGGTTCCGTTGACTCCGGCCCAGCGCCGGATCGCGCAGTCCCTGCTGGAGCACGCGGCCACGGCGGCCTACCTGTCCAGCGGGGAGGTCGCGGAGCTCGCCGGGGTGAGCCAGCCCTCGGTGACCCGGTTCGCGATGGCGCTCGGCCACGACGGCTACCCCGCGCTGCGCAGGGCGCTGCGCGCGGAGGTGGTGCGCACGGACGCGCCGCGCGGCGACCCCCCGGGTGCCGGCGCGGCGGACCGGCGCAACGAGCTGCAGCGGGCCGTGCGGGCCGAGGCGGACAACCTGAACCGGCTGGCGGAGCGGCTCGCCGACGGCACCGCGGACCGCGCCGCCGCGATCGAGGCCGGGAAGCTGCTCGCGGAGAGCCGGCCGCTGCCGGTGCTCGGCATGCGGGCGGCGGCCCCGCTCGCCCGGTACTTCGGCTACTTCGCCGCCAAGGTGCACGCCGACGTCCGCGTGCTCGATCAGGGCGGCAGCGTGCTGGTCGACCGGCTGGAGCAGGCGCGCGCGGGCGGCGCGCGCGCGGTCCTGGGCATCGTGCTGCCCCGCTACCCGCGCGAGGCGCTGGACGCGCTGCGCGAGGCGCGCGGCGCCGGGCTCTCCGTCGTCGTCCTGACTGACTCGCCGGTCAGCCCGGCGGCGGCGCTGGCCGACCTCACGCTGGTCGCGGCGGTCGGCTCGCGACTCGTGTTCGACCTGCACGCCGCGCCCATGGCCCTGGCCATGGTGCTGCTGCAGGCGATGTGTGACGCGGCACCGGCGCAGACCCAGGCGCGCCTGGAGGACTTCGAGTCCTCCGCGGCCCGGCGCGGCCTCTTCGTGGGATAAGGCATGTCGACCGTCATCGAAGGCATCGCGGAGCTCGTCAGCAACGATCCGTCCTACGGGGACACTCCACTGGGGATGGTCCGGGATGCCGCGCTCGTCGTCGAGGACGGGCGGGTGTCGTGGGTCGGGCCGGCCAGCGGAGCACCCGCGGCGGACCGGCGGATCGACGCCGGAGGTGGTGCCGTCATCCCCGGCTTCGTGGACAGCCACGCGCACCTGGTGTTCGCGGGTGACCGGGCGGCCGAGTTCGCGGCGCGGATGGCGGGGCAGCCGTACACCGGCGGGGGGATCCGCACCACCGTCGCGGCGACCCGGGCCGCGCCGGACGGGGTGCTGCGCGCGAACGTGTCCCGCCTGGTGGGCGAGGCGCGCCGGCAGGGCACGACCACGATCGAGATCAAGAGCGGGTACGGGCTGTCTGTCGTGGACGAGGCGCGGTCGCTGCGGATCGCCCGGGAGTTCACCGGCGAGACGACGTACCTCGGCGCCCACGTCGTGCCGGAGGGATGCGACCCGGACGGCTACGTGGATCTGGTCTGTGGCGAGATGCTCGCCGCCGCCGCGCCGCACGCGACCTGGGTCGACGTGTTCTGCGAGCGGGGCGCCTTCGACGCCGACCAGTCGCGGGCGGTCCTCACCGCCGGCGTCGAGGCCGGGCTGGGCGCGCGGGTCCACGCGAACCAGCTGGCCGCCGGGCCCGGGGTGCTCCTCGCCGTCGAGCTGGGTGCGGCCAGCGCGGACCACTGCACCCATCTGTCCACACGCGACATCGAGGCGCTCGCCGGCTCGCCGACCGTGGCCACGCTGCTGCCCGGTGCCGAGTTCTCCACCCGGTCGCCGTATCCCGACGCCCGGGCCCTGCTTGACGCGGGTGCGACCGTCGCGCTCGCGACCGACTGCAACCCGGGCTCCTCGTACACGTCGTCGATGCCGTTGTGCATCGCGCTCGCCGTACGGGAAATGCACATGACACCGGCGGAGGCGCTGTGGGCGGCCACGGCCGGTGGCGCCCGGGCGCTGCGCCGCACCGACGTCGGCCGGCTGAGTCCCGGCGCCCGCGCCGACTTCGCGATCCTCGACGCGCCCAGCTTCCTGCACCTCGCCTACCGGCCCGGTGTGCCACTGATCCGAACCGTTGTGCTCGATGGGGAACCGACATGAAGACCGTCACCGTCACGTCAGCCGGCGTCCAGGCCGCCGATGTCCTTGCCGTCGCCCGCGCCGACGCGCGCGTGGCGCTGGCGCCCGACGCGCTGCGGAGCATGGCGCGCAGCCGGGAGCTCGTGGACGCCATCGGCCGCGCGGGGCGGCCGGTCTACGGGGTGACGACCGGCTTCGGCGCGCTGGCCAGCACGTTCATCGCCCCGGAGCGGCGCGCCGAACTCCAGCACGCGCTCATCCGCTCACACGCGGCCGGGATCGGCGAGCCGGTACCGCGCGAGGTGGTGCGGGCCATGATGCTGCTGCGGGTACGGTCACTCGCGCTCGGCCAGTCCGGGGTACGGCCGCTGGTGGCACAGGCGCTGGTGGACCTGCTCAACCACGACATCACCCCGTGGGTACCGGAGCACGGCTCGCTGGGCGCGTCCGGTGACCTGGCTCCGCTGGCGCACTGTGCGCTCGTGCTGCTCGGCGAGGGCTGGGTGCGCGCCAAGGACGGGGCCCGGATGCTCGCGGCGGACGCGCTGAACGCGGCCGGGATACGCCCGATCAAGCTGTCCGCCAAGGAGGGGCTGGCGCTCGTCAACGGTACCGACGGCATGCTCGGCATGCTGCTGCTCGCCAGTGCCGACGCGGCCCACCTGTTCACCATGGCCGACGTGACCGCGGCGCTGGCCATCGAGGCGATGCTGGGCTCGGACCGGCCCTTCCACCCGGAGCTGCACGCGATCCGGCCGCATCCGGGACAGGCCGTCTCCGCGGCCAACATCCACCGCCTGCTCGCCGGTTCGTCCATCATGGACAGCCACCGCGACAACCTGGAGCACGCCGTGCAGGACGCGTACTCGATGCGCTGCGCGCCCCAGGTGGCCGGTGCGGCGCGGGACACGCTGGCCTTCGTGGACTCGGTGGCCGCCCGGGAGCTGGTATCCATAGTGGACAACCCGGTGGTCCTGCCGGACGGCCGGGTGGAGTCGACAGGTAACTTCCACGGGGCACCGCTCGGGTTCGCCGCGGACTTCCTGGCGATCGCGGCGGCCGAGGTCGGCGCGATCTCCGAGCGCCGGGTGGACCGGCTGCTGGACGTGTGCCGGTCCCGCGACCTGCCGGCGTTTCTCAGCCCCGATCCCGGCGTCAACTCGGGACTCATGATCGCGCAGTACACCGCCGCCGGCATCGTCGCGGAGAACCGGCGCCTCGCCAGTCCCGCCAGCGTCGACTCGCTGCCCACCAGCGGGATGCAGGAGGACCACGTGAGCATGGGCTGGGCGGCCGGGCTGAAGTTGCGCACGGTACTCACGAACCTCGCCAGCCTGCTCGGGGTGGAGTTGCTGGCCGCCGTGCGGGGCCTGCAGTTGCGCGCACCGCTGGCGCCCTCCCCGGCCGGCCGGGCGGCGGTCGCGGCCGTGTCGGCGGTGGCCGGCGCACCGGGGCCCGACGTGTTTCTCGCACCGGTGCTGGAAGCCTGCCAGGAACTGGTCACCGGCCGGTCATTGCGCGCCGGGATCGAGGCCGAGATCGGCCCGCTGCGCTGAGGTCAGGACGAGTTGGTCAGGAACGGGCGGCAGGCGACCTCCAGATCGTTCTGGAAGCCGCGTATCTTTGTCCGGTCCGGCGGCCGCACGGCCCAGCCGCGCACCACGTCGGCCAGGCTGAGCAGCGCGGTGCGCAGCACGGTGTCGTCCGCGCCGCGCGCCGCCCTGCCGATCGCGGCCGACCACTGCTGGGTACGCGTCGTCAGGCGTTCGCCGCTGAACCCGAGGATGTCCCCGGCATAGGTGTCGGTGACCTTGCGGACCGCAACGCATGCCGCTCGCCCGTTGGCCCGCACGTCCGTGGCGGGGATGGGGCTGTCAGTGGTGTCCGCCGCCGCCGACGGCGTGCTGGCGGCACAGCCGGCGGCGGCCGTGAGCGCGACGAGCAACAAGCCGATCTGAGCGCGCATCGCTCCTCCTGACTCCCGGCGCTCAAGGTATCTCAGTCGGGAGCAACGCGCGGTTAACGATTCGAACTCGACGGTAATTCACAGGTCACGAATGGAAACCTCACGCCGGATGACCTCGGCCAGCGCCCGAAACGCCCTACCCCGGTGGCTTATCGCGTCCTTCTCCGCCGCGGTGAGTTCCGCGTTGGTTCGCCTTTCGCCATCCGCCACGAAGATCGGGTCGTAACCGAATCCCCCTTCACCGCGGGGCTGGCGGATGAGCCCGCCTCGCATTTCCCCGTCCACCACGAATTCGCGTCCGTCCGGCAGTGCCAATGCGGCGGCGCAGACGAACGCGGCGCCCCGCTCGCTGTCCGGCAGATCCGCGATCTGTGCGAGTACCAGCTCCAGGTTGGCCCGGTCGTCGCCGTGCCGGCCGGACCAGCGTGCGCTGAACACGCCCGGCATGCCGTTCAGCACGTCCACCGCGAGGCCGGAGTCGTCGGCGACGGTGGGCAGGCCGGTGTGCCGCACCCCCTCGCGCGCCTTCAGGAGGGCGTTGTCGGCGAACGTGCGGCCGGTCTCCGGTACCTCGTCGTAGCTGGGCACGTCGGACAGGCTCACCACGGTGATCCCGGCCAGGATGCGGGCCAGCTCGACGAGCTTGTGCCGGTTGCGGGTGGCGAGAAGGACCTTCACGGTGCCAGCGCGGCCCGCTGGAACTCGGCCAGCCGCACGCAGCCGCCGACCGCCAGGTCGAGCAGCCCGTCCAGTTCGGACCGGCTGAACACGGCGCCCTCGCCGGTGCCCTGGACCTCGACGAAGTCGCCGGCGTTGGTGCAGACGACGTTCATGTCGACCTCGGCGACCACGTCCTCCTCGTAGCAGAGATCCAGCCGGGGCTGGCCGCCGATGATGCCCACGCTCACCGCCGAGATCGAACGGTGCAGCACGTCGGCCGGGCGGCCCGCGAGCGCGTGCTGGCCGGCGAGCCAGGCCACCGCGTCAGCCAGCGCGACGTACCCGCCGGTGATCGCGGCGGTACGGGTGCCTCCGTCGGCCTGCAGCACGTCGCAGTCCAGCACGACCGAGTTCTCGCCGAGCGCGGCGAGATCGAGGCAGGCGCGCAGGCTGCGCCCGATCAGGCGGGAGATCTCGTGGGTACGGCCGCCGATGCGCCCCTTCACGCTCTCCCGGTCCGACCGGGTGGTGGTGGCCCGCGGCAGCATCGCGTACTCCGCGGTGACCCAGCCCAGTCCGGAGCCCTTGCGCCAGCGCGGCACGCCCTCCGTCACGCTGGCCGTGCAGAGCACGCGGGTCGCGCCGAACTCCACCAGCACGGAGCCTTCCGGATGGATGCTCCAGTTGCGGGTGATGGTGACCGGTCGCAGTTCATCGGGGGTACGTCCGTCTGGTCGCGCCATGTGCCCCAGGGTAAACGTCAGGCCGCCAGTGGCGTCAACGCGGGTCGGGACGTGCCGAGTACCGCCTCGTAGTGCGCGATGAGCTCGTCGCACACCGCGCTCCAGCTGCGACCCAGTACCGCCCGGCGGCCCGCGGCGCCCATCGCGGCCCGCAGCTCCGGCTGCGCGACCAGGCACTCGGCCGCATCGGCGAGCGCGCCGGCCGAGTGCGGCTCCACCAGGTACCCGGTGCGGCCGTGCTCGACCAGGTCGGCCGGGCCCCCGGCATCGGGCGCGACGACCGGCAGGCCGCTCGCCGCCGCCTCCTGGATCGTCTGCCCGAACGTCTCATACGGTCCACTGTGGACGAACATGTCCAGGCTCGCGTAGATCCGGGCCAGCTGGGCGCCGTGCCGCGCGCCGAGGAACACCGCACCCGGCATCGCCTTGCGCAGCGCGCCCTCGACCGGGCCACTGCCCACGATGACCAGTCGGGTGCCGGGCAGCGACGCGACCGGGGCCAACAACTCCACCCGCTTCTCGATGGCCAGCCGCCCGACGTACCCGATCAGGATTTCGCCGTTGGGTGCCAACGCCCGGCGCAGCGCCGCGCTGCGGTGCGCGGGATCGAAGCGCCCGGCGTCCACCCCGCGCCGCCACAGCCACACCCGCTCGACGCCGTGCTCGTTCAGCGCGGTGGCCGAGGCCGTCGACGGCGCGAGGGTACGGTCGGCGGCGTTGTGGATGGCCCGCAGCCAGCGCCACGCGGCCGCCTCGCCCAGCCCGTTCACCCGGAGCACGGCGGCGGCCCGCCGCTGCCCGTACGCGGCGGCGTAGGACGGGATGTCGGTCTGGTAGACGGCGACCGTCGGCAGCCGCAGGTGCTGCGCCACCGCGCTGCCCCGCGCGCCGAGGAAGAACGGGCCGGCCAGGTGCACCAGGTCGGTACCGTGGCTGACCAGCGCTTCGGCGATGCGCCGGCTGGGCAGGCCGAGGCGGAACGTCGGGTACCCCGGCATCGCGACCGACGGGACCCGCACGACGGGGTAGGGCAGCCGCCCGGCGACGCGGGGCAGCCCGGACGCGGGTTCGGGCGCGATGACCAGCGGGTGGTGGCCGCGGCCGACGAGGTGCTCGGCGATCCGCAGCACGGAATGCGCGACACCGTTGACGTCGGGCGGGAACGACTCAGAAACGATCGCGACTCGCATGCGGACAAAGTGACCGCAGCGGCGACACGCAGGACCAAAACCGGCTGACGTGTCGACGAACAATCAGTGATATCTCACACCTGGTACTGCTCACCTGACCGTACGAGGTGGACCGGCCCGATGAATGCGCTGGCGGCGGCGTCCGCAGTCGCCGCCTCACTCCCCCAGGCGCTCACCAGATGGGTGAGCAGCAGCCGGCCGACCCCGGCCTTCGTCGCCACCTGCCCCGCCTCCCGGCCGGTCAGGTGCAGGTCGGGCGGGTTGTCCATGCCGTCGAGGTAACTCGCCTCACACAGGAACGTGTCGGCGTTCTGCGCCACGCGCAGCAGCGAGTCGCACATCCCGCTGTCCGCGGAGTAGGCGAGCACCCGGCCGGCGTGCTCCAGCCGGAAGCCGAACGTCTCCACCGGGTGGTTGACCCGGTCGGCGGTCACCTGGAACGGGCCGATGGCGAAGGTACCGGGGGTCAGCGTGTGGAACTCGTACACGTCCTCCAGCGGGCCCTCGTCCGGCGACCCGTACGCCCCGGCCAGCCGCTGCCTGGCTCCGGCCGGCGCGTACAGCGGGAGCCTCGGGTACGGGCCGTCCGGCGCGTACCGGCGCACCACGACGTAGGAACACGCGTCGAACATGTGGTCGCCGTGCAGGTGGGACAGCAGGATGGCGTCGATGCCGCGCAGGCTGGCGTAGCGCTGCAGCGCGGACATCGAGCCGGGGCCGAAGTCCAGCATCAGCCCGAAGCCGTCGGCCTCGATCAGGTAGGCCGAACAGGCGGAGTCCGGGCCGGGGAAGCTGCCCGCACAGCCAAGCACCGTCAACCTCATCGGCTACCTCTGGCCAGACAGGATGGGCGTGTCGGTCACGGTGCGCAGCCTACGCCGGTGGATGGCCCCTCCCGCAGGACTAGAGCATGAGATGTCGCTAACGTGACACGCACAGGGTCGTTGCATCCGGTATCAGGCTTCTCGTCCGGAGAAACGGCCATTGGACAGCAGTACGACGTGGGGAGGCGGCGTGAGTAGTCAGACGATTGGTGATGCGAAGCAGCGAACGGTTGCGGTACCGCGGGCGCGGGCGGCCAGCGACCCGTCCGGCGCTCCCCGGCTCCCCGCGCTGAGCCCGGTCAGCGACACCGAACGCGCCCCGACCCTGGGCCGGCTGGCCGGGCTCTGCGGCTGGGCGGCGCTGCTGGGCTTCCTGGGCATCGCGGTCGGCGCCCGCGGCCTGATCGCCATCCTCGTCAAGGCGCCCGACTGGTACGAGCCCACCCTGGTCGTGCTCGGCCTGGCCGGGATCGCGCTGGCCGTCGTGGCCTTCCTCACAGTCCATTACCAGTACGTGCCCTGGCTGTTGCTGACCCTGTCGTCGGGCGTGCTCCTCGCGTCCATCGTCGTGACCGCCGAGGCGACCTGAGGCGTCAGGCCCAGAGCTGGCCCTCCAGGGCCTCCTCGGCGTCGGCGAGCGTGCCGCCGTAGGCCCCGGTCGACAGGTACTTCCAGCCGCCGTCCGCCACCAGGAACGCCACGTCCGCCCGGCGGCCGGCGCGCAGCGCCTCGTGCGCCACGGCGAGCGCCGCGTGCGCCACCGCACCCGTGGAGAAGCCGACGAACAGGCCCTCGACCTCGACCAGCTGGCGGGTACGCAGCACCGCGTCGCGGGTACCGACCGAGAACCGGCGGGAGAGCACCGAGGCGTCGTACAGCTCCGGCACGTACCCCTCGTCGATGTTGCGCAGCCCGTACACCAGCTCGCCGTAGCGGGGCTCGGCCGCGACGATCTCGATGTCCGGGTTCTTCTCCCGCAGGTACCGGCCGGTGCCCATGAGCGTGCCCGTGGTGCCCAGGCCGGCGACGAAGTGGGTGATCGTCGGCAGGTCGCGCAGCAGCTCCGGCCCGGTGGTCTCGTAGTGCGCCCGCGCGTTGGCCTCGTTGCCGTACTGGTAGAGCATCACCCAGTCGGGGTGCTCCGAGGCGATCTGCTTGGCCTGCGCCACCGCCATGTTCGAGCCACCCGCGGCGGGCGAGAAGATGATCTCCGCACCGTACATGCGGAGCAGCTGGATGCGCTCGGTGGACACGTTCTCAGGCATCACGCAGACCAGCCGGTACCCCCGCGTCTTGGCCACCATGGCCAGCGAGATCCCCGTGTTGCCGCTGGTCGGTTCGAGGATCGTGTCGCCCGGCCGCAGCCGGCCGGACTCCTCCGCCGCGCGCACCATCCACAGCGCCGCCCGGTCCTTGACGCTACCGGTCGGGTTGCGGTCCTCCAGCTTGGCCCACAGGCGCACCGGCGGCGCACCGGCCGGCGCGACCGGGGAGAGGCGGGGCAGCCCGACGAGCGGCGTGCCCCCGCATGCGTCGATCAAGCTCTCGAAGCGCGCCATCGCTGCTCCGCCTCCCCGACAACAGAATCAGCGCAGGGTGCTGGCGTATGCCGCGGCGGCCGCGAACGCGAACGCGCCGCCGGCGACCGCGGGCAGGATCGTCACGCTGTCCCCGTCGCTGAGCTTGGCGTCCAGCGCGCCGAGGAAGCGGACATCCTCGTCGTTGATGTAGACGTTGACGAAGCGGTGCAGCCCGCCCTCCTCGGTGACCAGCCGGCCGCGCAGGCCGGGATAGCTGGTGTCGAGGTTGGTGAGCAGGTCTGCGATGCTGTCGCCGGTGCTCTCGACCAGCTTGGCGCCGCCGGTGTACTGGCGCAGGATGGTCGGGATGCGAACTTCGATGGCCATGATGATGTAGCTCCTTGTGTCAGACAGTGCGCGGACGGCGGTCGATGCGGCTCAGTGTCCGGAGGAACACTCGTAGTCGACGCTCGCCGGGCTCTGCCCGAACATGTAGGTGGTGACGGCGGACGGGTCCACGGTCGGGTCGACCACCCGCACCGGCTCCTCGGTGACCGCGCCGTCCACGATGCGGAACGAACGGATCTCCGCCACGTCCGGCTCGCGCGTCGAGACCAGCAGGTAGTGCGCCCTCGGCTCGCCGGCGAACGACGTGTCGGTACGCGACGGGTAGGCCTCCGTGGCGGTGTGCGAGTGGTAGATCACCACCGGTTCCTCGTCCCGGTCGTCCATCTCGCGCCACACCTTGAGCTGCTCGATGGCGTCGAAGCGGTAGAACGTCGCGGACCGCTCGGCGTTGTCCATCGGGATGTGCCGGACCGGCGTGTCCGAGCCCGCCGGACCGGCCACGATGCCGCACGCCTCGTCGGGGTGATCACGACGGGCGTGCGCGACGATCGCGTCGAGGACCTCGCGCCCGATGCACAGCACGGCGTCAACAGTACCCGGCGACGCCGGCCGCGTCGCCGGGTGGTCGCGCTCACCACACCCTGATGATTGACGTCAGCCGATGACCGAGTCGAGCAGGGACTCCTGGAGCACCCCGAGGTACTCGTACATGGTCAGCTGGCGTACCCGCGCCGAGGTCGGGTCGCGCATGACCGCCTCGTCCAGCTCCTCCAGCAGGTCGGTGTCGTCCTTGAGGTCCAGCCGGATGCCCAGCGCCAGCCGCGCGTCGTTCAGCGCGCGCAGCCAGGCCTCGGCCGCCTCGGGATCCAACCGCACGACCGCGCCGCCGGTCGACGGCAGGGACGCCAGGATCGCACCGGCCTGGTCGATCTTCCCGGTCTTCAGGTCACCCTCGGTGTACCGGCGGAAGTCCGCGGCCTGCTCCGGATCGTCCCGGTACCCGTCCGGGAACAGCCGCTCGACCACCGGGTCGTCGCGGTCGAACCCGTCGGTGAGCAGCCCGATCACCTCGGTCGACACCTGGCGCAGCACGGCCACCTCGTCGGCGGCGAAGCGCGCGACGCAGGTGTCGCCGTGCCGGCGGAACAGGCTCACCACGAGGAGGCCCTCACGACCGGTCCACAGTGGCCCAGAGGCCGTAGGCGTGCAGGCGCGACGCGTCGTGCTCCATCCGCTCGCGGGCGCCGGACGAGACGATCGCCTTGCCTTTGTGGTGCACGTCCAACATGAGCTTCTCCGCCTTTTCCCGGCTGAAGCCGAACAACTTCTGGAAGACCCATGTGACGTAGGACATGAGATTGACGGGATCGTTCCAGACGATGG
Organism: Micromonosporaceae bacterium; assembly: GCA_039649115.1. Classification (GTDB taxonomy): domain Bacteria; phylum Actinomycetota; class Actinomycetes; order Mycobacteriales; family Micromonosporaceae; genus DATEJJ01. The sequence goes on from JBBWZQ010000367.1 coordinate 11,939, forward strand.
TCACCCACGGTCGGTCGGCGTCCGGTACCTCGTCGGTATCCGGCACCTCGACGGGCGCGACGCCAGGCACGGTCATTAGCCCATCGTGCCACGGCTGCGCGGCGCGGGGCGCGCTCGCCGCCGCCAAACCCCGGCTCCGGTTGCGCTCGCCCGCCCAGGCGCGCGGCGTGGCAGTCAGTAGGCTTTGCGACGTGACCCCACAGTCCGGCCCGACCGCCAGCACGGCACTGCTGACCGACCACTACGAACTGACGATGGTCGGCGCGGCCCTGCGGGACGGCACCGCGAGCCGGTACTGCGTCTTCGAGGCGTTCGCCCGCCGGCTGCCGCACGGGCGCCGGTACGGCGTGGTCGCGGGTACCGGACGGCTGCTCGACGCGCTGCGCCGGTTCCGGTTCGGCGCCGACGAGGTGGCCTTCCTGCGGGCGAACAAGATCGTCGATGACGACACGGCCGCGTGGTTGGCCGGCTATGAATTCCAGGGCGACATCCAGGGGTACCCCGAAGGTGAACTGTTCTTTCCCGGCTCGCCGATCCTGACCGTGACCGGCACGTTCGCCGAATGCGTGGTCCTGGAGACGCTGGTCCTGTCCATTCTCAACCATGACAGCGCGATCGCCGCGGCGGCGGCCCGCATGGTGACGGCGGCGCGCGGCCGCTCGGTGATCGAGATGGGTTCCCGGCGCACCCACGAGGTCGGCGCGTTGGCCGCCGCACGGGCCGCCTACCTGGCCGGCTTCGCCTTCACGTCCAACCTGGAGGCCGGACGTCTGTACGGGATACCCACCGCCGGCACCGCCGCGCACGCGTACACGCTGCTGCACGACGACGAGGCGGCCGCGTTCGCCTCCCAGGTCGCCGCGCTGGGCAAGCAGACGACGCTGCTGGTCGACACGTACGACATCGCGCAGGGCATCCGCAACGCGATCGCGGTGGCCGGGCCGGAACTGCGCGCGATCCGCATCGACTCCGGCGACCTGTCCGTGCTGGCGGCCGAGTCGCGCCGGCTGCTCGACGAGCTGGGCGCCACCGAAACGAAGATCATCGTCTCGGGCGACCTCGACGAGTACTCCATCGCGTCGCTCGCCGCCGAGCCCGTCGACATGTACGGCGCCGGCACCGCGGTGGTGGTCGGCTCCGGCGCGCCCACCGCCAGCCTCGTGTACAAGCTGGTCGAGGTGGAGGGGCGGCCGGTGGTCAAGCGCAGCGAGAACAAGGCGACGATCGGCGGGCGCAAGACGGCGGTACGCCGGCACAAGCCGACCGGTACCGCCACCGAGGAGGTCGTGGTGTCCCAGGGGGTACCCGACTGGCAGCAGGGTGACCGGCTGCTGCAGCGCGACTTCGTCGTCGGCGGCCACGCCGTGGACAACCTGCCGACGTTGCGGGACAGCCGCGACCACCTGCACGACGCCCTCATCTCGATCCCGTGGGAGGGGCTCAAGCTCTCCGCCGGAGATCCCGCGATCCCCGTCACCTTCGGCTGATTCGCTTCTGGCTCACTTTGTTTGGAGGAGCGCATGCGGGCCTTGATCATCGTCGATGTGCAGAACGACTTCTGCGAGGGCGGGTCGCTCCCGGTCACCGGCGGCGCCGGGGTCGCGGCCGGGGTCTCCCGCGCGCTGGCGGATCCGGGACGGCACTGGGACCACGTGGTGGCGACGAAGGACTTCCACATCGATCCCGGCGCCCACTTCAGCGAATCACCGGACTATGTGGACAGTTGGCCGGCGCACTGCGTGGTCGGCACCTCCGGCGCCGACTTCCACCCGGAACTGGAGACCGAACGCGTCGAGGCCGTCTTCACCAAGGGCGCGCACGAGGCGGCGTACTCGGGCTTCGAGGGCAAGGCCGGCAGCATCGGCCTGGCCGCGTGGCTGCGCATGCACGACGTCGGGGACGTCGACGTCGTGGGCATCGCGACCGACCATTGTGTACGGGCGACCGCGCTGGACGCGGTGCGCGAAGGCTTCCACACCACGGTGCTCCTCGACCTGACCGCCGGCGTAGCGAGGTCCACTGTAGACACCGCCCTGACCCAACTCCGCGACGCCGGCGCTGACCTCATCGGCGACCCGGTAGTCACCTGACGCCGGTCGCCCGGCCCCGCCGTCCGCGAAGGCGCGGCCGGTGTCGAACTCAGTGGTCCCGGTAGCTGGCGCCGCCGTGTGACTCGCTGGTCAGTGGCTTCGCACCACCGGGCGGCGGGGCCGCGATCGACCCGCCCGGCGACAGGTGCGGGAACTTCAGGTCGAACGCCGGCCGCTCCGAGCGGATGCGGGGCATGCGGTCGAAGTTGCGCAGCGGCGGCGGGCACCCGGTCGCCCACTCCAGCGACATGCCGTATCCCCACGGGTCGTCGACCTCGACGACCGTCCCCGCCTTGTACGACTTCCACACGTTGTACGCGAAGAACAGGGTCGAGATGCCCAGCGTGAAGGCACCGATCGTGGAGATCGTGTTCAGGATGGTGAAACCGTCGCCGGCCAGATAGTCCGCGTACCGGCGGGGCATGCCCATCGCGCCGAGCCAGTGCTGCACCAGGAACGTGGCATGGAAGCCGATCAAGGTGAGCCAGAAGTGCACCTTGCCCAGCCGCTCGTCCAGCATCCGCCCGGTCATCTTCGGGAACCAGAAGTACACGCCGGCGTAGACCGCGAACACGATCGTCCCGAACAGCACGTAGTGGAAGTGCGCCACCACGAAGTAGGTGTCCGACACGTGGAAGTCCACCGGCGGGCTGGCCAGCAGCACGCCGGACAGGCCACCGAGCAGGAACGTGGTGAGGAAGCCGATGGCGAACAGCATCGGCGTCTCGAACGTGAGCTGGCCGCGCCACATCGTGCCGATCCAGTTGAAGAACTTCACACCGGTGGGCACGGCGATGAGGAACGTCAGGAAGGAGAAGAACGGCAGCAGCACCTGGCCGGTGGCGTACATGTGGTGCGCCCACACGGTCATCGACAGCGCCGCGATCGCGATGGTCGCGCTGACCAGCGTCTTGTACCCGAAGATGGGCTTGCGGGAGAAGACCGGGATGACCTCGGAGATGATCCCGAAGAACGGCAGCGCGACGATGTAGACCTCGGGGTGGCCGAAGAACCAGAACAGGTGCTGCCACAGCATGGCGCCACCGGTCGCGGAGTCGAAGACGTGGGCACCGAGGACCCGGTCGGCCATGACGGCCAGCGCCGCGGCGGCCAGGATCGGGAACACCATGATCACTAGCAGCGAGGTGACCAGGATGTTCCAGGTGAAGACCGGCATCCGGAACATCGTCATGCCCGGGGCGCGCAGCGTCAGGATGGTGGTGATCATGTTGACCGCGCCGAGGATGGTGCCCAGACCGGAGATGGTCAGGCCGACGAACCACATGTTCGCGCCGACGCCCGGCGAGTTCGCCCCGTTGGCCAGCGGCTGGTACGCGAACCAGCCGAAGTCGGCCGCGCCGCCCGGCGTCAGGAACCCGCCCACGGTCAGCGAGGCGCCGAACAGGTAGAGCCAGTATGCGAACGCGTTCAGCCGGGGGAACGACACGTCGGGTGCGCCGATCTGCAGCGGCACGATGTAGTTGGCGAACGCGAAGACGATCGGCGTCGCGAAGAACAGCAGCATGATCGTGCCGTGCATGGTGAACAGCTGGTTGTACTGCTCGGGAGACAGGAACTGCAGTCCGGGCCGGGCCAGCTCGGCGCGCATCAACAGGGCCATCGCGCCGCCGATCGCGAAGAACGCGAACGACGTGACGAGGTACATCAGCCCGATCTGCTTCGCGTCGGTGGTGCGCAACAGGCGCCCGAACGCCGAGCCCTTGACGGGCTCGCGCACGGGCCAGGGCCGCGTCACGATCGGCTTCGGAGCGACGGTGGTCACGAGGGCCTCCTGCAGAACTGGTCCGGGCCACGACCGAAAGATCCGGCCGTACCTCGGACGCAGAATAGCTCCCGGGCGGCGGGCGCCGGCCGAGGGGTGGCCGTTGGGTGGCGGATCCGCGTTCTGGCCTACTTGGCGGGCACGTTCGCGCCGATCTGGAAGCCGATCGCGCCGGCGGCGAGCGCGGCGAGCACGAGCAGCACGATGCCCCAGCCGATCAGCCGGTCCGGCGCGCCGAGCCGGCGCAGCGCCCGGGCGCCCCGGTCGGCGTCGCTGGTCTCCACGGCCGCCGCGGTGGTGTCCGGCATGGCACCGTCGGCCGGCACCGCACCCGCCTTGGGCCAGGCGCGCAGGATGATGATGCCGGCACCACTCAGGACCAATAAGGTACCGAGGACGGTCATCGCCCCCGCAATCCAGTTCCGCATGCTTCCTCCCACGCTCCGGGCACCGCTGAAACGGGCTTCAGGTTAGCGGGAGTCAGCCGTGCCGCGTAGTACACACTTCGTCGGCGCGGGCGACGGCGTCCCCGGGGTACACCATCGCGATGATCACGCAGTAGTTCGCGGTGGGGTCCAACCCGCCCAGCACGTGCTCCTGGGTGCCGGCCGGCAACGGCCGCAGCGGGCCCGCGGGCTGCCCGCCACGGGAGAGCGCCAGGAGCACCGTGCCGGCCCCCTCGCTCGGATCGGTCCAGGTCACCGTGATGCTCGTGCCATCGTCCTGGAGGGTCACGTTGCCCGGTGGCGGGCGCGGACCGTCCACCGCGCTCGGTGCGGCCCCGCTCGGCGGCGGGGCGGCGGCCTGGCTGGTGACCGCCTGGCCCGTACCGGCGGGCCCGCCACCGTGCCCGCGCAGCGCCAGGCCGGCGGCCAGCGACCCGACCACGACCAGCAGCGCGGCGCCGACGAGTGCCAGCCGGGGCAGCCCCCGCCGCCGCGCCGGTGCCGGGTCCGGCGGCTCGAGTGCCCACGGTTCGGCCGCGAAGACCGGCTCCGCCCTTCGGCGAGCGCGGTGCGCGGTCGGTACCGGCTCCGCCAGCGCGGTAACCGGCGGCGCGACGCGCTGGCCCGCCCCGTCCGGCCGGTACACCGGTTGGTCGAGCGGCAGCTCCACCGGCACCGGCCGGGGCGCGGGCGGCGGGGAGGGCGGCGGCGCGGGCGGCGGCGGCCGCTCGGCCGCGGCCAGGCCACCCTCGACCAGGGCGGTGAGCGGGTGATCCGGGCCGAGCGCGGCCCGCGCCGTCACGAGCGCGGCGGCGAGTACCCGCCGGGCCTGCGCGGTCTCGCCCCGCTCGCCGTGCAGCCGGCCCAGCTCCACGGCGAGCCGGATGGTGTCCGGGTCACCGGAGCCGAACGTGGCGCGGTGGACACGGAACGCCTCGGTGAGATCACGCACCGCCACGTCCGCGTCGCCGCGGTCCCGGTGCAGCAGCGCCAGGTTGGCCATGGCCAGCAGCAGCGCCCGGCCGGCCGGTCCGTCCACTTTGGCGCCACCGTCGATGACCAGCTGGTACTGCCGCTCCGCCTCGGCCAGCACGCCACGGTCGTGCAGCACGGTGCCCAGCACGACACCCGCGCGTACCGCGGCCGGGTGCGCCGGACCGTACCGGCGCCGGCACTCGTGCGCCGCCTCGACCGCGAGCGGGTACGCCTCCTCCGTCTCGCCCAGCTCGCGCAGCACCTCGGCCAGCATCCGCCGGGCGGACAGCCCGTCCAGCTCGTCGACGGGCAGCCGGGTGACCAGATCCTCCAGGACGGGCCGGGCGCCGTCGAAATCCCACCGGGCGAGGAGCCCGGCGGCATCGCTGACGGTCGGTGTCACGCCGCCCAGCGTGGCGCAACCCCTCCCAAGAGCACAATCACATCGGTTCGCTTCGCGAAGGCGCGGCGCTCACTGTCAGCGCTTGCGGAGGATCAGGTTGGCCACCAGGGCGGTCCAGCCGCTCTGGTGGGAGGCGCCGAGGCCCGCACCGGTGTCCCCGTGGAAGTACTCGTGGAACGGGATGAGGTCGTGCCAGGCGGGATCCTGCTGGAACAGCGCCACGTCACCGAAGACCGGGCGCCGGCCCTCCGCGTCGTCGAGGAACAGCATGACCAGCCGGCGGGACAGGTCGTCGGCGATCTCACCCAGCGCCATCTTCCGGCCCGAACCGGTGGGGTACTCGACGAGCAGGTCCTCGCCGTAGAACCGGTTGAAGCGGCGCAGCGCCTCGATGAGCAGGTAGTTGACCGGGAACCAGACCGGGCCGCGCCAGTTGGAGGTGCCGCCGAACACCTCGGTCATCGACTCGCCCGGCTCGTAGCTGACGCTGAACTCGCTGCCGCCCAGCGTCACCGTGAACGGCTCCGCCAGGTGCGCCTTTGACAGCGCGCGCAGCCCGTACGGGGAGAGGAACTCCTTCTCGTCGAGCATCCGCACCAGGATCCGCAGCAACTGGTCGCCGCCGACCATGGACAGCAGCCGGTGCTGCTGCCCGCCCTGGATGCGCCGCGCCCCGATCACGTCGCCGTACTCCGGCTTGTTGGCGAGGAACCAGCGCAGCCGGGCGGTCAGCTCGGGCAGCCGGGCCAGGGCCAGCGAGCTGAGCGTGGTGGTGGCAGCCAGCGGCAGCAGCCCGACGACCGAGCGCACCTTGAGCGGCACTCTGCCGTCCCCGGTGCCCAGCACGTCGTAGAAGAAGGCGTCCTCCTCGTTCCACAGCCCGGCGTCGTACGCCGCCGCCGCGATGTACGCGAAGTGCTCGAAGAACTTGGGTGCCAGGTCGGCGTATGCCCGGTCCCGGTGCGCGATCACCAGCGTGATCTCCAGCAGGTTCAGCGCGTACATCGCCATCCAGGCGGTGCCGTCGCTCTGTTCGAGGACGCCGTCGGCCGCCGGTACCGCGCCGCGGTCGAACGGTCCCACGTTGTCCAGCCCGAGGAAGCCGCCCTCGAAGACGTTGTTGCCGTCGTTGTCCTTGCGGTTCACCCACCAGGTGAAGTTCATCAGCAACTTGTGCAGCACGCGCTTGAGGAAGTCGAAGTCACCGGAGCCGTCGATCTCGAAGACCTTCAGCGCCGCCCACGCGTGTACCGGCGGGTTCACGTCGTCGAAGGCCCACTCGTACGCGGGCAACTGCCCGTTGGGATGCATGTACCACTCCTGCAGCAGCAGGAGCAGCTGGCTCTTGGCGTACCCGGGATCCACGTGCGCGATCGCCACGCAGTGGAACGCCAGGTCCCAGGCCGCGTACCACGGGTACTCCCACGGGTCGGGCATGGAGATGACGTCGCAGCTCGTCATGTGCCACCAGTGCGAGTTGCGGCCGTGCTGGTGGATCTCCGGTGGCGGCGGCGAGGCCGGATCGCCGGACAACCAGCGGGCAACGTCGTACTGATAGAACTGTTTGCTCCACATCAGCCCCGCGATGGCCTGGCGCAGCACCATGGCCTCGTCCTTGCTCGCGGAGTCCGGGGTCAGCTCGGCGAAGAACTCGTCCGCCTCGGCCTGCCGGTCCCGCAGCACCTTGTCGAAGCCGGCGCTGAGGTCGGCCACGGAGCAGGTGTTGGACGGCCCGTCCAGGGTCAGCCGCAGCCGGACGCGTGCGGTCTGCCCCGGCGCGACGCGCAGCACGTAGTGCAGTGCGGCCTTGGTGCCGGTCCGGTCCGGATTGACCGTGTCCGCTCCGTGCAGCACGTGGTCGTTGATCCCGTCCTTCGGGTACGCCGTGCGGTTGTCCAGGTTCCACAGCCGCTTGGCATTGGTCTCGTTGTCGCAGACCAGCGGTACCGGATCAAGCCCTTGCGCGGCCGCGGCGCCGCGCCGGCCCCCGGTGCCACGGCCCGAGACGCGCCCGGTGGCCGCCCGCCCGCCGGCCGCGTCCTCGGCGCGACCGCCGGTCAGCACCAGCCGGCCCAGCCGCTGGTGCTCGGCGACCAGCCGGGACCCCTCCCCGGTGATGGTGGGCGGGTCGCCGCGGCCCGGCAGTCCCCAGGACCACGTGTTGCGGAACCAGAGGGAGGGCAGCAGGTGCAGCGTCTCCTCGTCCGGCCCGCGGTTCTCCGCGGTGATCAGGATGCACACGTCGTCGGGGTTCGCCTTGGCGTAGTCGACCGTGACCGACCAGTACCGGTTGTCCGCGAACACCCCGGTGTCGATCAGCTCGTACTCGGGCTGCGCCCGGCCGCGCTCGCGGTTGACCGCGGCCAGCTCGGAGTAGGGGAACGCCGCCTGCGGGTAGTGGTAGCGCCAGCGCATCCAGGAGTGGGTGGGCGTGGAGTCCAGGTACCACCAGTATTCCTTGGCGTCCTCGCCGTGGTTGCCCTCGTTGCCGCCGAGGCCGAAGATGCGCTCCTTGAGGATCGGGTCGCGGCCGTTCCACATGGCCAGTGCGAAACAGAACCGCTGCTGCTCGTCACAGATGCCGGCCAGGCCGTCCTCGTTCCAGCGGTACGCGCGGGAGCGCGCGTGGTCGTGCGGGAAGTAGTCCCACGCGGTGCCCCACTCGCTGTAGTCCTCCCGTACCGTGCCCCAGGCGCGCTCGGCGAGATAGGGGCCCCAGTCCCGCCACGGCTCAGCCCCCGCGTCGGCCGCGGCCAACCGCTGCCGCTCGGCGTCTTCGTCAGTCATGCGCGCCTTCCCCGCTCATATGCGACATTCTCCCTCGCCGGTGTTTCGGCCGGGTAAGCCATGGCACTTTCCAGGAAAGAGCAGGTCAAAGGAGATCAAGTACGGGTACCTTCCGGAAAAGTGCGCGGACTGTCGGGTGCGGGATAATCTCAGCCGTGTCGATCTTCTTCGGTCCCGGTGTGTGCGGCCATCTCGACGAGGGTGCCAGCCGCGAGTGGCTGGTACCCGACGGCTGCGGCGGTTATGCCATGGGTACGGTCAGCGGCCTGCGTACCCGCCGGTACCACGCGCTGCTGGTCACCTCGGTCAGCACGCCCGCGCAGCGGCGGGTCGCCCTGGCCGCGCTCGACCCGGTGCTGGAGCTGCCCTCGGGGGCAACGGTCCGGCTGGGCGTACACGAGTGGGCCTCGGGTGCGGTGGTGCCCGAGGGACACCTGTACCTGGAACGGTTCGACCTGATCGACGGGGTACCTCGCTGGCGTTGGCGGATCGGCGACATCGTGCTCGAACGCGAGCTTGCCATGGTGGCCGGGCGGCCGGCGCTCGGCGTGGTGCACCGGCTGCGCTCGGGCGGGCCGGTGCGGCTGTCCACCGAGGCGCTGTGCACCTGGCGTGACGCGCACGGCGAGCGGTACGCGTCCGGGCCGCCGCTGTCCATGTCGCCCACGGTGGACGGTGTGCGGGTCGAGCAGGCGTACCGGCTGTCCGGGCCCGGCTGGCAGCCGACCGGCGAGTGGTACCTGGGTGCCCGGCTGCGCGAGGAGGAGGCGCGGGGGCTGGCCGCGCAGGAGGATCTCTGGTGCGCCGGTCGGTTCACCGCCGACCTGTCCGGCCCGGGTGCCGCGCTGGAGGTGTGCGCGTGGGCCGGGGACCTGTCCGACGAGCCGCCGCGGGCCGGCGACATCGTGGCGGGCGCACGGACGCGGGCCCGCCTGGTGGTGGCCGCGGCCCGGCCGGCCGACGAGGTGGACGCCGCGCTCGCACTGGCCGCGGACGCGTTCATCGTGCGCGGGCCTGGCGCGTCGCAGAGCGGCGGGGCGAGCGACGCCGCGGGCATCGACGTCGTCGCGGGGTATCCGTGGTTCGGCGCCTGGTCGCGGGACACGATGATCTCGTACGAGGGGCTGTTCCTCGCCACCGGCCGCGCCGAGGAGGGACGCCGGCTGCTGCTGGAGTACGCGCGGACCCTGTCCGAAGGGATGCTCGCCAACACGGCCGACGCCGGTGCGCCGGAGTACAACACGGTCGACGGGACGCTCTGGTTCGTGCACGCGATCGGCCGGCACGTCGCGGTGACCGGCGACACCGACCTCGCCCAGCAGCTGCTGCCCGCCCTGGACGCCATCGTGAAGGCGCATGTGGACGGCACCCGGTTCGGGATCCGGGTGGACTCCCGGGATTACCTGCTTTCGGCTGGTATGCCCGGATACGCTCTAACGTGGATGGACGCTCGCGTCGACGGCGTCGGCGTCACCCCCCGTATCGGTAAGCCCGTGGAGGTCAACGCGCTATGGATCAACGCGCTGGGCATCATCGGGCGGCTGCGCGGCGACGGCGAGAGCGAGATGTTCCGGAGAGCGACGGAGTCCTTCCGCAGCGTCTTCCCGGCACCCACCGGCTGGCTCTACGATGTCGTGGACGGAGCCCCCGGATCCGTCGCCACCACCCCTGGCGACACGGTCACCCGGGACGCGGCGTTGCGACCCAACCAGCTACTCGCCTACGCGCTGCCCTACGCACCCCTGTACGGCCAGCGCCACTCGTCAGCGATCGATGCCAACCTCGTCACTCCTCTCGGACTGAGGAGTTTGAGTCCGACGGAACCTGGGTATCGGGGCCGCCATCGTGGCGGCAGCGCGGCCCGGGACCACGCCTATCACCAGGGGACGGTGTGGCCGTGGTTGATCGGCCCGTACGCGGAATCCCTCCGGGCCAGTGGCCGGCCCGCCGGCGCGAACCTGTTCGCCGGCCTGTCCGCCCATCTCGCCGAATACGGTCTCGGCTCGATTTCGGAGACCGCTGATGGCGACCGGCCGCACGCCGCGACCGGTTGCCCTTTTCAGGCGTGGTCGGTGGCGGAGGTACTCCGGGTTCGCCGTGCCGTCAACGAGTCCTGATGTCAGAGTCACACAAGAGCTTTACGCATCCGAAACACCTCGGACGCCACAGGTAAATCCCGCATGGCACGATAGTCGACGTTCCCCCGTTCACGCGCTGAGGCACCCAATGCGGTGCCTATCGGTGTATGCCCCGGGGGCGCTTTGGGGCGGAGCTGAAGCAAAGGGAGGCGGCTGTGCCGCAGGAGAGGAAGATGGGGATCACTCGTCCGTTGCGCGTGCTGATGCTGTCCTGGGAATATCCCCCGGTCGTCGTCGGTGGTCTGGGGCGGCACGTCCACGCGCTGGCCACCTCGCTGGCCGCGGCCGGCCACCAGGTCACGGTGGTCACCCGGCATTCGCCTGACGCTCCACTGGAGGAGCTTCGCGAGGGGGTACGCGTCGTGCGCGCCCCGGAAGATCCGCCGCTGTTCCCGCTCGCCACTCCGACGCTCCTGGCCTGGACCATGGCCTTCAACCACAGCCTGACCCGGGCCGCCCTGCACGCCGCCGCCACCGACTCCTTCGACGTCATCCACGCGCACGACTGGCTGGTCACGCACACCGCGGTCACCCTGCGCGACCATCTCGGCATCCCGCTCATCGCCACCATCCACGCCACCGAGGCGGGCCGCCACCAGGGTTGGCTGCCGGACGAAATGAACAGGTGCATCCACTCGGTGGAGTGGTGGCTCGGCCAGGAGGCCAGCACGGTGCTGGTCTGCTCCGGGTACATGCGTTGGGAGGTGTCCCGGCTGCTGGAGCTGGCCCCCGGGAAGGTACAGGTCATCCCCAACGGCGTGGACGCTCCGGTCTGGCAGGCACCGGCGGATGCGGTCGCGGCGGCGCGCGCCCGGTTCGCCGGGGACGGCCCGCTGCTCGGCTTCGCCGGCCGCCTGGTCTACGAGAAGGGCGTGCAGCACCTGGTCTCCGCGCTGCCCGAACTGCGGCACCGGCACCCGGGCCTGCGCGTGGTGATCGCCGGGGACGGGCCGCACCGCGCCGAGTTGCAGGACGCGACCAGGCGCCTGCGGCTGGACCGGGCAGTCAGCTTCGCCGGCTTCGTCGGCGCGGACCTGCCGGCCACGCTCGCGGCCACCGACGCGATGGTGGTACCGAGCATCTACGAACCGTTCGGCATGGTCGCGCTGGAGGCGGCCGCGGCCGGCGCGCCGCTCGCCGTGTCGGCGACCGGCGGCCTGGCCGAGATCGTGGAGCCCGGCGTCACCGGGGTCACCTTCCCGGCCAAGAACCCCGACGCGCTGGCCGACGCGGTGTCCCTCCTGCTCCGCGACGAGACCGCCGCGCGGCGGATGGCCGACCAGGCCCGGGAGATGGTGGAGACCCGGTACGGCTGGTCGGCGATCGCGCAGAAGACGGCGGACGGCTACCGCGGCGCCATCGCGCGGGCGCCGGAAAACCAGGCACAGGCTAGGGCCAGAGTGGTCGCCAGCCGACCCATGATCGTGGTACCCGACGGCAACCTGCTCGCCCTCGACGGCGCCGTCCTGTGACCTCGCCGGCCGCGCCGACGCTGGCGAGTGGTTGACTAGATCCATGAGTGATGACGTCACGTTCTGGTTCGACCCGGCCTGCCCGTTCACCTGGCGCACCTCGCGCTGGCTGCTCGGCGTCACCGGGGCGCGCGGCCAGAGCATCAACTGGCGGCTGATGAGCCTGGCCGTCCTGAACGAGGGCAAGGAGATCCCCGAGCAGTACCGGGAACCGATGATGCGGTCGGTACGCGCGCAGCGCCTGCTGTTCGCCGCCGGACAGCGGCACGGCCAGGACGGGCTCGCCACGCTCTACACGGAGATCGGCGAGCGGGTGCACTGGAAGGGCCACCCGATGGACGACGACGTGCTCGCCGAGGCCGTCGCCGCCGCGGGACTGCCCACCGGCCTGCTCGACGCGGCCGACGACACGGACCTTGACGCGGAGGTACGGGAAAGCCACGACGCCGGCCAGGCCCGGGTGGGTATGGAGTCGGGCAGCCCGATCGTGGCGCTCGGCGAGGGACCGGGCTTCTTCGGCCCCGTCGTGGTGCCGGTACCCGAGGGAGAGTCGGCGGAGAAGCTGTACGACGCTCTCCGCCTGCTGTCCGCGGTGCCGGAGTTCAGCGAGCTGAAGCGCTCCCGCAACTCCTTCTAGCCGCCGGCCGCTTCGCCCTGCGCACCACCGGTGCCGTCGTCGCCGTGGCCGTGGCGTCTGGCCCCGGTCACCATGATCAGGGTGTTGCGGCGTTGACGTGATCACGAGTTGCCGGAGGAACGCGTAGTCGACTACTCGTTTCTCCGCCGGACCGCGATCAACCCCCGGCTCGTCGTGATCACGGCGCCGCCCGAGCGATCACCGCGCCCCCCGCACCCGATCACGGCGCCCCACCCGATCACGGCGCCGCACCCCGATCACGGCGCCGCACCGCATCACGCGCCGCACCCCGATCACGCCGCCGCACCCCATCACGCGCCGCACCCCGATCACGACGCCGCACCCGATCACGCCCCCGCACCCCGATCACGACGCCGCACCCGATCACGCCGCCGCACCCGATCACGACGCCCGCGCACGCGATCACGATTCCGTGCCCGCCCGACCACGACGCCCGCTCAGGCGATCACCCCGACCCGGGCAGCACAATGGCGACATCCCCCCGACAGCCCTGACCCGCATCCCGCTCGGCACGGCACCACGCCAGACCTTGGTCGCTGCTACACGCCCTGACGTGTACCAGCGACCAAGGTCCGCTCCGGCGACCCCGCCGACTCGGCCGGGCGCACCGCCGAGCCAGGTCAGCCGGACGCGCCGCCCAGGCCCGGTGTCACCCACGACCCCGTTCTCGTAGCGCTGCGCGGTGCGCTGACCGTCGCAGTCAATGTCCATAAAGGACTTCCAGCAGACGGCGTCGGTCGCGCCGCAGACGACGATGGTGGCTGCGGAGACGTCCTCGGCCCCACCGCCGGCCGTCCCGGGCCGCGGCCCCACCGGCCACCTCGGACCCCACCGCGAGCGCGGCCGCGCC
>JBBWZQ010000373.1:0-3749 GCA_039649115.1 Micromonosporaceae bacterium
CGCGCGGCATCGGGGAGTTCGGCATCGTCGGGGCCGCCGGCGCCGTCGCCAACGCGGTCTACAACGCGACCGGCAAGCGCGTCCGCGACCTGCCGATCACGCTCGACAAGCTCCTCACGTGAGGTCCGCACGGTCGACCTCGGGGATCCACACGCGGTCGTCGCCGGGGTCGGGAGCGGACGGGACGGGCAACGCGGCGAGCAGCGTCTCTGATCAGCTTAGGGATCCGTAGTCGTATTGGGTGTTGTGACTGGGGGATCTGCCCATCGTGGTGGGGTGGCGTGGGCGTGCAGGTGGAAGCCTGCGCCCAGTGCCGCTCCTTTGGGCCGGTGCCGTGGCCGGTTCCGGCGGGTGGTGGGGGTGGTCGAGCTGATCGTGCGTACGCCCTGGTACCGGCAGACCGCCCGGGGTAGTCCGGGCGGTCTGTGGTCCGTGTGAGCGTTTCCCTCCGGACGCTGACCCGCTGGCCCGTGGGGGCCGGGGGTGGAGGGTGCCCCGCGTCGCCTGGGCGCGGGGCGTGGGGTTCGGCGCGGGGTGGGTCCGGTCTTGGACCGGTCACCCCCGCTCGCCTGCTGGTGCCGGGATGCGGTCGGGATGACGACCGCGCCGGCTTCGAGCTTGTCGACGACGCGCGGGATGGCCATCTGGCCGGTCGCGCGGTCGAGGATGGTCTTGCTCTGGTGGGTGAGGCCGCGGGCGGCGATGCGCCGCCATGCGCCGTGGTCACGGTCGCCCTGCCAGCCACAGTCAGGGTTGGGGCAGATCGCCCACTTCCACCCGGGTGTGGTGGGCCGGTCGGGGGCCTTGCAGTGCCGCAAAGGAACCAGGCACTGCGGGCAGTGCTTGGAGGTGTTGCGGGCCGGCACGGTGACCACGGCGATACCGATCTCGGCGGCCAAGTACCGCATCCGGTCGACGATCTGCCCGCGCACCGCCTGGGACAGACGAGTGTTCAGAGTGCGGTCCATGCCGCCTGCTTCCATGGACCGCAGATCCTCGATATAGATCACGCTCGCGCCCGCGGCACTCGCCTGGTCCACCGCCCACCGAGCGGCCGCCCAGGCCAGTGCGGTGTTCAGGCCCGACCGGCGGTCGGCCACACGCCGGCGTTCGGCCCTCAGCACGGCGTGTTTGGCGACCAGACGGTGATCGGGGTCACCGCCGATAAGGCGGGCGTAGCTATCGGTTTTGGCGCCCAGGTGTTCGCTGTGGCGGCGTAGCCGGTGCTGGCGCGCCATCACCCCGGCGGCCCGGAACATCGCCCCAGCCCCCAGCGCGGTGACCGTGCCATCAGGATGCAACCGGCAGGCCCCCGCGCTGAGCAGGGTGTTCAAGCCCCAGTCGATGCCCAGCGCTCTCGTGTGACCCTTGCGTTCGGCCTTGGGCACCGGGTGGGAGAACGCCAGGTCGGCATGCACCCTGCCACCGCCCGGCCCGGCGGTGGGGCGGAGTGTGGGCAGGTGCAGCACCGCGTCCGGTGGGACGGTGGGCGGCAGCGTGAGCTGGCAGGCCACCCAGGCCCAGTCGGCGTAGGAGCGCGGGTCCGCCCGGGTAGGCAACTGCACCCGCAGCAACACCCTGGCCGGGTCGTCTTCGGCGCGTTCCAGGGTGGCCTGCTGCCGGTCGACCGCGGCCAAAACCAGCATCCGCGCCGCGCGCGGCACCTCTTCCAGTTCGAACACATCGACCGGAAGCCGCCCATGCTCCTCGCAGAAGGCGGTGACCTGCCGGGTCCGTGCTTTGATCACACTGCCGGGCAAGGACCGGCCGTCCGGGATCGCCTCGCGGACGGCGTCCCATTCGGCCGGGCTGCGCTTGGCCGGGTCGGCAGGCCAGGTTTTGAGGAGGCCGCCGGTCAGTTCCGCCCGGTGCCGAGCCGACCGCAGGGCCCGTCCGGCTTGTTCTTGAGCCATCCGCACGATCCGGTCATTGACCCGCACCCCGTCGGGGATCCGCACACCCCAGCCCAGGCGGCGCAACGCCATCCACGCATTCGAGGGCAACACGCGGCCCGCCTCATCCACCCCACCGACCAGCCTCGCCACGTCACCGGCATTCCAATGCTCCGCCAGTAGGCCGGTGGCCATCCCGGCGACCAGGTCCGCGGCCCAGCCCACCCGCTCGGCCACCGTCCGTGCCGTCAGGGCCTGTCCGGTCTTCTCATCCACCCCGCCGCGCAGCACCACCCGAGCGGTCGCCGTCCGGGCCACCTGACCGGCGGCCAGCCGAAGTTTCCGGCTCACGCGACACCACCGGACGACACGCAACCAGACATGCACGCACAGTAGCGGCCCGTATCCACGTCCCGCTCGATGATTCGAAAATCCGAGCGAGGTCCGCCCGCCAGGACCTCGACCACCCACCGGCGAACCGCCATCGAGCACACCCCGCTTTCGCCACCGTGAGCAACCACAGCAAACCCGACACCCTCCAGCGACCCGCTACGTAACCTCACGGATTTCTAAGGAAAACCGTGAGCCTGCTCAACCGCGGATCGTGGCCGGCTTCCTCGCGGAGTGCCTCTCATGAAGGGGGCCCGATGTCCGACCCCGAGTGCAGGATGGGCGCATGTGCAGGAGCATCAAGACGCTGCGGCCACCGACCGCCGAAGAGGTCACCGACGAGGACATCCGGGCGGCGGCGCTGCAGTACGTCCGCAAGGTGTCCGGTTTCCGGCGGCCGGCAGCGCACAACCAGGAGGTCTTCGACCGCGCGGTCGAAGAGGTGACCCGGGCGACCGCCGCCCTGCTCGCCGACCTGGAGGTCCGGGGCGCCCGCTCCCGCACCTGACGGGGACGGGGACGCGGTCAGCCGTACAGCCGCTTGGCGTACTCCGGGCCGTAGTACTGCTCGAGCTGCTCGAGCGTCTCCTCGGTGTACTGGACGTCCTTGACGATCCGCGCGTGCGACGGGAGGGCGTCCGGGTTCCAGGTCTCGGGCTTCCACAGCTTCGAGCGCAGCAACGACTTGGCGCAGTGGAAGAAGATCTGCTCGATCTCCACGACGATCGCCAGGCGGGGCCGGTGGTTATTCACCACCATCGCGTCGAAGAACGGCGCCTCGCGGACGATCCGGGCGCGGCCGTTGATGCGCAGCGTCTCGCCGCGCCCGGGGACGAGGTAGATCAGGCCGACGTGCGGGTTCGTGAGGATGTTGCGGAACCCGTCCACGCGCCGGTTGCCGGGGCGGTCCGGGATGGCGATCGTGACGTCGTCGATGACGTGGGTGAAGCCGGGCGGGTCGCCCTTCGGGGAGACGTCGCAGGCGCCGGTCGCGTCGGCGGTCGCGATGAGGCAGAAGGGCGAGGCCGCCAGCCACTCACGGTCCCGCGCGTGCAGCCGGACCCGCTCCTTGGCGACGGCGCGCGGCATGGGCTCGCCGAGCAGGTCGCGCAGCTCCTCCGCGGAGGTGATCTCCGTGAACGCCGTCACTTCCGTCATCGCGCCGCCTCCCCTGGACGATCACGAGGAACCTCAGCGTAACCCGGGCCTCCGATGTGATCCATGGGATTTTCCGCCGGTCGGAACCGCTGCCGTGTCCGTCGGGCGGCGCGACAACGGAGGCTGATGCCTGCACAATGCTTCCCGAAGCCCAGTGAGAGGTCGGGTCAAAGATCGTGTCGACGTCGATTCACCAGAAGATCGCCGAAGAACTCGGCGTGCGCGAGCGGCAGGTTCAGGTCGCCGTCGAGTTGCTCGACGGCGGGTCAACCGTGCCGTTCATCGCTCGGTACCGGAAGGAGGCGACCG
>JBBWZQ010000272.1:0-2779 GCA_039649115.1 Micromonosporaceae bacterium
GCGGCTGGCCGGCGCTGACCGCCGACCCGTCGTTCGTCTCCGGCCACAGCCACGGCTTCCCGGAGTTCCTCGCCGGCTGCGAAGCCGCGCTGATGGGCCGCACGACGTTCGAACCCGCGCTGACCAACGACCGCTGGCCGTGGCCGGACCTCAACGTGTTCGTGCTGGGCTCGAAACGCCCACCCGGCACACCCGAGCACGTGGTCTTCGACAGCGATCCGGTCCGGCTGTTGACGAAGATCCGGGCGGCCAACCAGGGTCGCGACGTCCACCTCGTCGGCGGGCCACGCACCATCGAGACGTTCCGGGCCCTCGGCGCGCTGGACACGCTGGAGTTGCTCGTGCTGCCGCTGCTACTCGGCGGCGGGATGCGGCTGACCGAGTCGCTCAGCCCGCAGACCGGGTTGACGTTGCAGCGCGAGCGGGCGCTGCCGGGCGGCTCGGTGGAGATCGTGTACCGCGTCGACGCGCCGGCGGACACCGTGCCGGGGCGCGGGGCGCAATGGTCGCCAGCGTCCCAGCGCTGAGTCACGGGTCAGCCGGCCCACGCCTCCGCGCCAGTGCGCACCGGCCGCCCGGTCCGCGCGGATTCCTGGATGGCCAGGCTGATCAGGTGGTCCTGGCAGCCCTCCGCGAGCGGGTACGGCGCCGGCCCCTCCTGCCGCGCCCACGCCCCGGTACGCACCGCGAGGTCGGCCACCGCCAGGTCGTCGTCGGACAGGCCGGAGCCGGCCAGCGGGTTGCGGTAGACCACCGCCCCGTCGAAGCTGATGTGCTTGAGATCCAGGCCCTCCAGGTTCAGGTCCAACCCGGTCTGCCGGCGCTCCATTGTGGACATCACCGGACTCGTCGGGTCCGCCATCCGCACCACCCGGTCGTCGACCAGTTCGCCGTGCGTGCCCCGGATCGTGATCCGCCGCCCGCGCAACGGGTTCCACCACTGGTTGTCGGTGAAGTCGTAGAGTCCCATCCGGCCGCCGAAGTCGATGGTGGCCAGCGTCGTGGTGGCGTCCCTGGGCGTGCCATCGCCGGTCCAGCCGGTCGGGGTGAGCGGATCCACCAGCGGTGCCATGAAGGCGCGCGCGCTCACCTCGGCCGGGTCACACCCGACGCCGAGCAGCCCGCGGATCAGCGACACCGCGTGGTACAGGTGGGTCGAGGAGAGCTGCACGGAGGTGGGCTGCCCGATCGCTCCGGATCCGGCTATCGCCAGGCGGGCCGCGTGCCCCGGCATCAGCAGGTACTGCTCCGCAACCTGTACCAGCCCGCTGGCGCCCACGTCTGTCCACAATGTACGGAGGCCGGCCAGGTCCGGCGCGGGTGGCGTCTCCGCCAGAACCGGGATGCCCAGCGCCACCGCCTCCCGGGTGGCCACCGGCGTCACCTCCCGCGGGACCGAGACGATGACGTAGTCCGGCCGCTCGAAGGCGAGCAGGTCGGCCAGCGAGCGGAACGCCGGTAGGCCCCACCGCGCCCGTACCTCCTCGCCGCGCGCCGCGGTACGGGTGACCACGCCGGTGGCCCGCAGCCGCTCCGGCAGGCGCCCGGCCAGCCGCAGGAAGAACTCGGCGCGCCACCCGCTGCCGACCAGCCCGAAACTGTACGCCGTCATGCCCGCGACGCTACCGGCCGGTACGTCTCACAGGCCAGATCCACCAGCTCGGTCAGGTACTGCGGCGGAACCTCCTTCCACCAGGCCAGCCAGACCGGGATCGGCTGCGCGTCGCGGACCGCGCGGAAGGCCACGCCGGGCCGGGGATTCTGGTTCGCGGTCGCCTCGGAGGTGATCCCGACCGCCTGCCCCGCCGCGATCAGCGTCAGCCACTCGTCCACCCCGTGCGTGGTGCGCGTGCGTACCGGCCGGGCGTCCGGCTGCCACATGCTCAGCGAGGTCGTCCCGGTGCGTGCGTCGATCGCCACGGTGTACCGGGCCAGGTCAGCCAGGCGTACCGATCGCCGCCGCGCCAACGGATTGTCGGTGGCCACCGCGGCGTACCGGGCCTCCACACCGATCAGCGCGGTGGCGAAGCGCGGATCCTGCAGCGGCAGCCGGACGACGGCGATGTCGGCCGTCCCCTCGGCCAGGCCGGCCGTCGGGCTGCTCTCCTGCACGAACACCAGCGGCACCGCCGGGTGCGCGGCCGCCCACCTCTTCTGCAGGCGCCGGGTGTGCCTGCCCAGCGCTCCCCAGGCGTACCCGACCCGCAGCTCGCTCCGCGCCTCCGCCACGATCCGTTGCAGCTGCGCCACATCCTCCAGCACCCGTCGCGCGTGCGCCGCGATCCTGGCGCCGGTGCCGGTGACCGAGGTGTGCCGGGTCGTGCGTTGCAGCAGCTTGACGCCGAGCGTGGCCTCCAGCGCGGCGATCGAGCGGGACACCGCCGCCTGGGACACGCCGAGCGTGACGGCCGCGTCCGTGAACGTGCCCGCGTCGATCACGGCCACGAGCGTGCGCAGCTGACGCAGCTGTACATCCATACGCTCATCGTATAGAAACCACGGCCTATGCATTTCCGGTATCGCCGGCCGCCGCCGACACTGGCCTGCATGAAACATCCGTCCCTGGTACGCGGGATCGCGGCGATGATCGGCAGCGCGTCCAGCAGCCAGGTGGGTGCCGCACTCGGCGCGCACGCGTTCGACGCGATCGGTCCGGCCGGTGTGGTCGCGGTCCGCCAGCTCATCGCGCTCGCCGTGCTGCTGCCGGTGGCCCGCCCCCGGATGCGCCGCTTCACCTGGGCGCAGTGGTGGCCGACCCTGCTGCTCGGCCTGGTCTTCG
>JBBWZQ010000389.1:0-17045 GCA_039649115.1 Micromonosporaceae bacterium
GACCGCAGCCGGACCGACGGCGTCATCCTGGTACTCACCGAACTGGCCCCCCGCCACCGCAAGTGCCTCGCCGAGTCGCAGACCCCCATCGTGCTGCTCGACCCCGTCGCCCAGCCAGATCCCAACATCCCCTCCATCGGCGCGGCGAACTGGGCCGGCGGGCTCGCCGCCACCGAGCACCTCATCGACCTCGGACACCGCCGCATCGGCACCATCACCGGACGCCCCTCCGTCCTGTGCACCCAGGCCCGCCTCGACGGGTACCGCACCGCCTTGACCCGCGCCGGCATCGACACCGATCCAGCTCTGATCGCACCGGGGGACTTCCACTTCGAATCGGCGCTCGCCGCCGCGCACGCGATGCTCGCGCTCCCCGACCGCCCAACCGCCATCTTCGCAGCCAGCGACGTGCAAGCGATGGGCGTGTACGAGGCCGCCCGGCTGCAGGGTCTGCGGCTGCCCGACGACCTGAGCGTGGTCGGCTTCGACGACATCCCCACCGCCCGGTGGATGTCCCCACCCCTGACCACCCTGCGCCAGCCCCTCGCCGAGATGGCCGCACTCGCGGTACGCATGCTGCTCGCCGGCGACTCCGCCGACTTCAACCACCGCGCCGAACTGTCCACCAACCTCGTCATCCGCGCCAGCACCGGGCCCCATCGGCACCCGGGACGGCCAGCCTCTCGCCTGGTCCACTGTAGACAACAGCGCCGCGGTGCTGAGCGCGGGCGTGACTTTCCGCAGGGAACACATCGCAGATAGCCAGCCACCCGCGCGACCGCATCTGCCACATAGACCGCCTCGCGGGCGAAGACGACCAGGGCGATCCGCCGCTCGGCCCGGTCCAGCGGACGGGGGTGGTCGGCTGGTTCGGCATCAGCTCCGCACGAACGTCACTCGTGGTATGCCCTCGACGGTACGTGCCGCGAAGTCCGCCGACGTGAACGTCGGCCCCGGCCGCAGTGTCTGGACGAGCGCGTCGATGTCCACCACGCCGTTCGCGGTACGCCAGTCGCCGGTCAGTTCGGCGGTGCCGAAGTGCAGCGCCTCCGGGCGCTGGTGCAGTTCCACCCGCGCCACGTCGCCGGCGAACAGGCACAGCAGCACGTCGGGTGTGAGACGGTCCTGGCGGAGCGTGTCGATGCTCCGGGCGGCGCCGTCCGGGCCGGTGTCGTACCCGTCGATCAGCAGCCCGGGCCAGCCGGAGACCACGTGGGAGCGCAGCAGGAATCCGCTCACCGTCGGGTGCGCCGCTACCGCGTCGACCAGCGACCTCTTCTGTTGCTGGTCGACCGGCTTCAACCGGCCGGTGAGGCGACCCAGGCTGAACGCGCCGTCGAGCAGGCAGTCGGCCCAGACCTGGTCGACGCGGGCGAACCGGATCGACTCCGGTGGCAGCAGTTGCTCGTCGGGGACCAGGTAGCTCAGCGGTACGCCGCGCAGCAGTCGCAGCTCGCCGAACCACCTCAGCACGTCCGGAGGCAGGGCCGCGGCGGGGTCGGGCGGGGCCCAGGCGGGGTGCAGCAGTCCGGCCTCGGCCGACCGTACGGCTTGGGCGTTGGCCCTTTTCCAGGTGTACAGGCTGGCCGAGAGCTGTTGGCTCTGCAGGGCCAGCAGCCGGCCCAACTCCCACGCGGCGGCGTACGAGACGTCGAACAGGCCCAGGGTCTCCTCGTAGCGGACGAGTTCGGCGCTGGACTGCACCGGGAGGTCGAGCTCGTCGGGCGGGCGGCAGGGGATGAGCGGACCGCGGTACCAGGAGACGGTGGCCGGGCCGGGGCGCAGGTGGTGCGGCAGCGGCACCGAGCCGGCCGACAGGTGGCGCTCCGCCTCCTCGTCGGCGCGGTGGGGCAGCCGCAGGGCGGCCGGCGTCCGGTCCAGGCCGGTCAGCAGGCCGGTGAAGTCGCCGGCCGGGTCGGCGCACGCGAAGCGCCAGCTCTTCAGGCTGATCAGCCGGGTGTAGTCGGCGGGGCCGGCGGCGCCGAAGTCGAACCCGCCGCCGCGGTAGCGGCCTTCGACCGAGACGAGGTGGACGACGCTGATCGCACCGGAGCGGGGCAGGCGGCGGCCGAGGATGACGGCGCGTTCATCCTCGATCAGGTTGCCGTCGGCGTCCTCGGCCCGGCGTACATGGGTCAGCAGCGAGAGGTCGGCCGCGGACGGCAGCACGGCGGCCAGGAGCCGCTGCTGTACGTCGATCACGGTGACCTTGTCGCCGTCCTGGTACTCGGTCGGGTTGAGGCCCAGACCGGGCCAGTACGGGGCGCTCGTCGCGGCGCTCAGCTCGCCGAGCGTGGTGACCCGCGGCTCACGGTACCCCTCGGTTCTCGCCTCGTCCTCGGTGAACAGGAGTACGGCGAGCCACGGCGAGCCGCCGTCGTCGGCCTGGTATTCCCACGGCACCGTGCTGCGGGTCAGTACGACGTGTGGCAGCACGTCCGAGTGGTCGCCGAGGCTGCCGTCCGGCGGGAAGACCGCGTACACGTCGGGCGGGCGCAGCGTGAAGCGGTCGCCGGCGACGGTGAACCGGCGCCGGGCCGGGATCGTGTCCGGGCCGATCCCAGGGCCGCTCACATCCTGCTGTACCTCGATGGTGTACTGCCCGGGCGGCATCGCGGGGTGGTGGTGGTCGAGGAACACGACCCGCGCGGTACGCGCCTCGTCGAGTGGACCGTCGCTCATCGCGTACCCCTTGTCATCGCGTGCTGAACGCGTCCGCGATGGACGCGTCGACGTCGACCGGTGCGGTGATGCCCATGGCGGCCAGCAACCGGGTCCGGGCCGCCACCGTGGTGTCCGCGGCGATGGTGTCCCGGATCGCCGGCGCACGCGCCGGGTCGCCGCCCAACGGCGCGGCGGGTCCGGTCTCCCAGCCGTAGGTCGGTGTCACCGGCGCGTCGGCGTACTGCCAATCGTCGCGGCTGACCGTCGTGCCGGTGATCGGTCCGGCGTCCGCGTTCGGCCGGATCTCGAAGCCGGTCAAGGCCCGCTCCACGAAATCCGCGTCACCGAGCGCCGGGATGAGCCGCGCCCCCCACAGCGCGGCCGGCAGGCGCTTGATGACCGGCGTGAAGGAGAAGTACCGCTCGGCGGGCTCGCCGTCCCGGCGGATCCGGATGGTGTGCGACGCGCTGAGCGCGCCGGCGGGTACCGCCATCGGGGCCACCCCGACCGGACTCAGCGCCAGGTCGCTCACGTCGACCGGGGCACCGGCCACCGCCCCGGTCGCCGGGATGACCGAGTCGGTGACCAGGACGAACCGCTTCGGGTTCACCACACCCAGGTCGTCAGGAGCCGCATCGGCCACCCTGCGCACCAGCCCGTCGCGCAGGGAGACGCCGCAGCCCCCGGCGGGTAGGAATGACGTCTTGAACCGGGTCCAGTCGATGGGCTCCGGCGCCGCCCGCGCGCCCTCGCCGAACGCGATGTCGAACCCGATCACCGAGAGGCTGACCCGGGCGGTACCCGAGAAGGGTGGGCCCCACAGGTGCAGGTCGGCGCTGGCGTCGAGCCGGATCTCCCGGGTGCCGAACAGCTCGAACCGGTAGCAGACCTGGAGGGTGGCGTACGCGTGCGCGTCGTAGTGGTACGGCTTCCAGGCGACCAGGAAGTCGGCACCGGCGTGGAACCAGGCCCGCAGGTCGCCGCTGGTCCACGTGGCGTCCAGCACGACGCCGCACATCAGCATCGACGGCGTGAGCGCGAAGTACGACTCGCCCTTGACGGCGAGTTGGCTGCTGACCTTCCAGTTGATGCCGAGCCGCGGCACCCGGGGATAGTGGTCCGGCACCGTGAAGCCGGGATGGTAGCCGCCCAGCGTCAGCACGAAGTCGCCGGCGTGCGGAGCCGGCGCGCCGGTCCCGGGAAACCAGCAGCAGAACGCGAACCCACCGGTCAGGCGGCAGTCGCGGGACAGCAGGTACGAGGCCGGGGTCAGTTGTGCCGCGACGCCGAGAAACCCCTCATCCGGGAGGAAGCTGGCCCGCAACGCCAGCTGGATCTCGGCCAGCGGCGGCACCACCGCGTCGCCGGGTACCGGCGGAGGAGCGACCATTGTGGACAGACCCAGCAGGTTCACCTCGAACCGCTGGCCGAACGCGACGGTCAGCAGCGCGAACGAGTCGAGCATCTGGAACGAGGTGAACTTGATGCCCACCGCGAGGAAGTTCTGGCCGATCGACGGGGGTACCGCCGAGCGCAGCGTGGCCAGTTCGGCGGCGACCCGCCGGGCCGGGTTGTCGGTCGCGGCGGCCGGGGTCGGTGGCTTCGTCGCCGCGGCCACCAGAGGGAACTGCGCCACGGCGTCGACCGGCGGGACGATCAGTGCCCGGTTGTACCCGAAGCCGGCCGCCAGACCGGTGACGAAGAAGAACGACGGCCCGCCGATCGGGTAGTCCAGCACCGCGTAGATGAACAGCGACGGGTGCCCGTCCAGGTACGCGTACGAGCCGATCGCGGACAGGGTGAGCGCCTTGGCCTTCAGGACCGCGGCCCCGTCGTACTCGTCGTAGGTGCGGCCCCGGTCGTCGGTCACCGTGGTGCGCAGGAACGCGGCGCCGATCTCGATCGCCGGGCTGCGGTAGTCGATGCCCAGCCCGCGCAGGTCGAAACGCGGGTCGAACCGGTCCACCGGCGAGCCCAGGGCCAGCCCGTCCAGCGAGACGGTCAACCCGAGCGCGGACAGCGCCGCGTCCAGCAGGATCCACAGGACGGCGTCCTGGTACCGCACGCCGATCCGGGCCAGGTACAGCGGCCCGAGTGTCTTCTGGAGGGTGAACCACTTGGCGGTGTCCGACGAGGTCACCGCGACCGGAGCCGCCGGCGTCGCGGGCTGGTCGCCACCCTTGCCCGAGCCGACGCCGGCGGTGACCGGCATGGCCAGCGTCTGCGGCGTGCCGCCGAGGTCGAGCCGGGCCGAGACGGTCAGGCCGCGGGCCACGGCCACGTCCGGCGCGCCGGTGGCCGGCGGGGTCGACGGCACCGGGAGCTTCGCGATCGCGTCCGGCAGGAGCGCGTTGAGCGCCGCCACGCCGGCCCGGTTCAGGTCCCCGGTCGCCGCCAGCAGCCGCAGATCCTTGATGCTGGCTGTCTCGTCGGCCGGCAGCACCTGCCCGACCAGAGGCAGGCCGGACAGGTCGAGCCGGGCGCCGAGATCGAGCCCGATCACCACCACCGTCCCGGCGGTGGTGCGGTTCACGGCCAGGATCGCGTCGTTGAGATCAATGTCCAGATCAGCGGGTACGAGCGCCGCGACGTCGGCCGAGAGCGCGGCGACCAGATGGCTGACGTTGATCGTGCGGGCGGCCCCGGTGGCCCGGTAGGTGGCGACGCACAGGGTGTCGGTACTGGTCGCGGAGAAGCGGAGGTCGAAGGCCAGCAAGCCGATCGTGAGCTGGCCACCGAAGGTGCCCGTGTACCCGTCCGGGCCCTTCTTCAGCGAGATGGCGACCACGATGTCGGCCTGCTGGTCGGCGCTGACCGGGAACGTGGCCTCGGCGGAGAAGGTGACCTCGGCGGAGCCCGTGTCGAACGCGACCCGCAGGTTCGAGACGGTCAGCCCGGTCAGCGGCGCCGGCAGCGCCAGCTTGCCGAAACGCCGGCTCAGCGAGTCGACCAGACCGCCGATCGGGATCCGCTGCCCGGGACCGGTCTCGCCGGTGAACCGCCAGCCGGCCGTCGAGTCGTAGCCGGCCCGCACCGACACGTCGATGTCGTCGAGGCTGAACGTCGCCGCGGCCTCGAACCTGGTGCTCGCGCTGGAGTGGCTGACGTCGAAGCTCACCGCCGTGAGGTCGACCCGGTCGGCGACCGACCAGACGCCGCCGACCTGGAGGAGGCTGCTGACCGCCAGCGGCGTGCCGGTCGCGGGCAGCGTCACGGTCGACTCGTACCGTTCGACCGTGAGGTCAGGCAGGTGTGTGGCGCCCTGGCCGGTGAGCGCGGTGTAGACGGTCCGCACCGGCAGCGGCGGGTCGCCGGCCCGGAGCCGGGCTCCGATCATCTGCGTCCGGGAATCGGCGTGGATCTCCAGCGTGGACGCCCCGGAGATGTCGATCACCCCGGTCGCCGTGACCGAGGCCCCGGCCGGCTCCGCGACGAACGTGATGTCGATCCCCTGGATCGTCAGCCGGTCGGTGATCGGCCACCGCGCACCGGTGTGCACGGTCGCGGCGAGCCGGGCCACGGGGCTGTCCGCGCCGGGCGTGAACAGCATCTCGACGCCGGCCAGACGGACCGAGCCGGGCAGGTCGAACGGCAACGGTACAGACAGCATCCGGCCGAGCAGGGTCCCGATGTCGTCCAGCCGAAGCTCGCCCAGGTCGCTGAAGTCCGCGGTGAACAAGGCGGCTTCGGCCGGGCCGAGCAGCTCGGCGGAGATCGCGATGCCCCGCTCCGCGCCGCCGATGGTGACCGGCACCGATCCCGCGATCGCGAGTCCCGGCTCGACCGTCGGGTCGTCGAGCTTCGCGGCCAGCCGCGGGTCGGCGGTGGTGCGGTAATGGATCCGTTGCACGTGTAGCGGGCCGAGGTCGACGCGGCGGGCCGGGCCCTCCAGCTTGACGTCGGGCCAGCGGTCAGTGCCGAAGCTGGCGTCGAGGTCGGTGCCGGGCGGGCGGACCGTGACCGACCCGGTCAGCGTGCTGCCTACCGGGGGCAGCACGAGGTCGGGCAGCGCGATGCCGGTGGCCGTCGTCAGCCGGCCGGCGAAGGACAGATGGGCCGAGGTCGGATCGTCACCGCCGGACCAGTCGAAGGACAGCACCGGCGCGGTGAACCTCAGCGCGTCCAGCAACGTGCCGTCGAGGCGGGGAAGGCTGGTCCCGAACGACCACGCGGAGCCCCCGGTCGCCTGGAGCGTCAGGCTCACCTCGCCCGCCACGACCGAGAATCCGGCGGTGACGGTCAGGCCGGTGAACGGTTCGGCCGTACCGGTGCCGGTCATCGAGACGCCCGTGTCCGACTCGGTCCGGTCGGTGACGTGGTCGAGCACCAGCTGCCCGGCGGGCGGCAGGAACGGGCCGAGCGCGGCGGCGAGCCCGGCGGAGAGCGTGTCGAGGGCGACGGTCAGGCGCTGCTCGACCACGACCAGGGCCGCCTTCAGCGATTCCGGAGTCATAGGAACCCCTTCCGGGTGTCGAGGATGTCGAGCAGATTCGTGATGTCGTCCCGGACACCCGAGTCGGCGAAGGTGAGACGGACGGCCAGCAACAGATTCGGGTAGTTCTTGACCACCTTGCCCCGATCCCGGTTGGACAGCAGGCGGAAGTACGAGAGCGCGACGGTCAGGTCGGTCAGGTACTCCCGGTAGGGGTCGGTCGCGGGGCGCCGGGTGCCGTCCGCTTGTACCACGGCCTGCCAGTGGAGCCTGAGCAGGTTCAGCGCGCCGACCGCGAACCGCCGCGGCAGGCGGTCGGCAGCGATGGCCAGGGCTCCGCTGGCAACCTCATCGTTGATGTCGACGGGTCCGTCCGGGTCGTCGGCGGGAGGCGCCTCGGCGACCTCGGCGCTGGCCCACACCAGCCAGGGCGGGTTCTTCGGACTCTTCGGGTAGCGGTTGTTCGCCCGCAGCCGGTCCCGCATGCCGTCGAACGGCATGACCTCGAACGCTTCGGCGGTCATCTTCGCCACCCACTGGTCCGCGGACTGGGCCGCGTCCAGCAGAGACGGGTCGATCACGAACGGCTGCGTGTCGTTGCCCAGATAGACGATGGGAGCGATGTGGTACCACCAGAGGATCGTCGTCATGCCGCCCAGATCCTCCAGATCATCGCCGAAGATGGACTCCACACGCAGTCCGCCCTTGTCGATGAGGAGCACCTTGGAGACTTTGTAACCGGACGTCTTGAGCAGCTTGGCCATCTGGTAGGCCCGCGCCCAGCAGTACTTCTTCGGGTACTGGAAGGGTATCGGCCGAAGGGCCAGCTGGGCGTCCAGGAACCATTCCGCCTCCATCGCGCGGACCAGCTGGGTCAGCTCCAGTTGGTCCTGGACGTACTGGTTCTGGTCGTCGGACACCCGCTCTCTCGGCACGCGGCAGACCGTGCCGGCCAAGGTGCCGCCGAGCAGCCGCACCTGGATCAGGGCCTCTCCGCTGTCGCGCGGCCGGTAGACCCGGACCAGTTCGGTCACCTTCAGGCCCACCACCGGTCTCCCGACGAGGTCGAACAACTCCACCGGACGCTCCTCGGACGCCGACAAGACGTGACCCACCTCGACCTCCTCCGGCTCAGACCGCGCCGGGCGCGTTGGGTAGCGAGCCGACCAGCTTCTTGATATCGCCGCCGACGCCGGAGCCGGTGAAGGTTCCCCAGACATCGATCAGCCACAACTTGTAGTCCTTCGCTACCTGTCTCCGGTCCCAGGGCGTCAGCTTGCCGAAGCGGGTCCGCGCCCGTTGAAGGTCCGTCTTGTACCCTGGGTAAGGGTCCGGCGCATCGCGCTTGGTGGCATCCGCATCCACCGCGGCGTTCCAGTTGTTCGACAGTGTGTTCAGCGCGCCGACCGCCAGCCGCTGCGGTATGCGGTCCGCCGCGAACTCCAGGGCGACGGTGACCTCGTCCGGGGTCTTCCCGACCTGCGTGGTGACGTCGCTCAGACGGGGCGGCGCGGCGATAGCAGGGTCGGTGTACACAAGCCACGGCTGGTCGGTCGGACTGGCCGGGTACCTCCCGTTGCCCATCAGCTTGCTGACCATCTCGGAATACATCATCCGATCGATGGGCTTGGCGGTCATCTTCGCCGCCCAGTCGCCCGTTTTCTGTGGCCCGTCCAGTACGGAGGGATCGATCACGTAGGGCTGCGAGGTGTCGTCCAGAAAGACGATGGGAGCGATGTGGTACCACCAGGTGACCGCCGGGCTGTCGCTGAAGTCCGCCAGATCGTCGCCGAAGACGGTGTCCACCCGCAGCCCGTGGTTGGTGTAGACGAGGAAGACCTTTTCGACCTTGTAACCGGACGCTTGGAGCAGGTCGGCCATGAGGTGGGCCCGCGCC
This sequence comes from Micromonosporaceae bacterium, assembly GCA_039649115.1. Lineage (GTDB taxonomy): Bacteria > Actinomycetota > Actinomycetes > Mycobacteriales > Micromonosporaceae > DATEJJ01. The sequence goes on from JBBWZQ010000389.1 coordinate 8,994, forward strand.
CAGCACATGTCGCTGGGGTACTGGAAGGGTAGCGGCCGAGCGACCCTTCTGCGGTCGTAGAACTCTTCGTCGCGCATCGCGCCGGCCAGGTTGGCAAGCTCCACCTGGGTCCTGACGAACTCGTCCCGGTCGTAACTCACTTCGTTTCTCCGCACGAAGCCGATCGTTCCGGCCTGGGTGCCGTCGAGGATCCGCACGCGGACGAGCGCCCGGCCGCTGTCGCGCGCCCAGTAGACCCGGACCCGTTCGGTCACCCTGGTCTGCACGACCCGGTTGGTGGTCGTGCCGGAGGTGAAGAGGACCGCCGGTTTCTGCTGGGACGCGTTGATCACCGAGCTCATCGCGTCCCCCGGCTCAGAATGGGAGTTCCAGCAGCGTCACGGCGAACTGGTCGGTCGCGTCGGTCAGCATGTCGGGCGCGTCGGAGAAAGTGGCGACGCTCAGCCGGTGGGCGCCGGCGGGCAGGCCCGCCTTGACGATGGTCCCGTTCAGCGGGAACCGCTGATTGCCCACGCTGATCGCCAGCGCGAACTCGTTGACCGGTGCACCGTCGATGAGGATCTGGAGGCCGATCGGCCCGGCGTTGCGCCGATAGCCCGAACCCGAGACGAACAGCACCAGCGTGCCGCCGGCGGTGGTGAAGGTGGGGCCGGTGACGGGCAGCGGCCCGCTCAGGTGCGGCAGCACCTCGATGACCTGCCACATGGAGCTGCGGATGCCGCCGTTGACCTCCAGCGCCGTGGTGGGCGGGCGGTCCAGGTTGATCGCCACCCCGCCGCCGGCCGGGTTGAGCATGAGCGGGCGTACCGCGGTTCCCTGGCTGACCGCCTGGAGCGACCCGTAGTCGCGGGCGGTGTGGTAGCCGATGGCCAACTCGTCGTGCGGGTCGGCGTTGCCCCGCACGACGATCTGCCGCCCCTCGGGGGTCGCGGTCGAGTCGGCCTGGACGGTCAGCCGGGCGTTCGGTTGGTCCGTGCCGACGCCAACCTCGCCGGTGTCCTGGACGGTCACCAGCGCACCGGTCGGGCCGACGTTGATCGCGCCCCCGGCCGCCTCCCGGGACCGGGCGACGCGCAGCTTGCGGCCGGTGTGGTCGCCGAACCGCAGGTACGCGTCCCCGCCGGCCGGTTCGAGGCCGATACCGCCGGCGTCGTCGCCGACCTGCAACGCGCGGGCGGGTGTCGCGGTCCCGATGCCGACGTGGCCCCGGTCGTCGTAGTGGATCGGCCCCTTCTCGATCGTGCAGACGAACTGGCCGTCCCAGTAGCCGGGGATGTTCTCGTAGCGCAGATACAGGTTGGTGTCGCCGCTGGCCAACGCGGACACGATGTTGCCCACCCGGAGCTGGATGACCTGGCCGGGGGCCAGCACGGCGGCGTCCTTCCGGTGGGTCAGCGTCCAGGCCAGCCCCTTGCCGAGCTGCCGGCCGGGCGCGACCACCCAGTCCGCCTCGTCGAGCTTCACGCCGTCGATGGCCTCGAGGCTGCAGGCGGCCAGCGCGTCGGGGCTGGCCAGCCCCCAGGTCTTCGCGGTGTCGAAGGAGAGGATGAAGGTCGACGGGGCGGCGCTCGTCTGGCCGTTGAGGGTCAGGTTCGAGCTGGACGCATTGGTGATGCGGACGGTGAGGGTGTTCGCAGTGACGCCATCGTTGAGGACGGTGTGCGACCCGACGAAGCCGACGTGCAGCGGGATGTTCTTCCTCCCCCGCTGGTTGACCAGGTCCACGTGGATCAGCCGCATGTCGGCCAGCGGGGTGCCGTCCGCGTACCGCAGCCCCCGCATCCGCAGCTCCAACTGCGTGCCCCGGGCGCCGCCGGTACCGTCCGCGCTGATCTGGTTCAGCAGCAACCGGACCGGGGTGGCTGGGCTCAGCGCAGGCAGGCCGGTGCACAGCAGGTACAGCGAGACGGTGCCGTCCGGCTGGAGCCGCGGCGGCGTGGTGGACCAGCCGTCCTGGTCGGCCACGCGCAGCTTGGTCGCCGAGACCGTGGAGAGCACCCCGGGCCGGAAGCGCAGTTCGAAGTGGTACCGGTCGGCCGACGCCACGCTGCCCGGGTCGGGCGGGTCGACCAGGAGGTCGGCGCCGGAGGTGTTGGTCAGCTCCAGGTGGGCGTGCTGTTCGGTCGGGTCGCCGGTGATGGCGAGCACGGCCAGGCCGTCGTCGTCCAGCAGGGCGAAGTCGACCGGGTAGCTCGCACGGTCCACCGGTGCGGCGTCCGATACGGTGATGACGGGCGGGTTGCTCATGTCGTCGCTGCTCCCGATCTGCTGAGTTTCAGCCATCCTTCGCGGATCTGCCGCGGGCCGGCGGCCCCGCCGGCGCCCGGCGGCACGAGCCGTCGCTGGCAAAGGTCCAATGTGGATCGGATGAGGGTCTCCATGCCGGTCAACGGATCCGGTAGCGCGGTTGCGGCGGGGCCGCCCGCGGTGACGCGGGCGGTGTCGCCGGGTTCGAGCGGGGTGAGCCAGCCGGCGGCGGCCAGCCGGTCCCAGGCCGGGGCGGCGATCGCGCCGGTCGCCGCGGTGGTGAAGCCGGCCAGGGTGAGCGCGGCGCCGGCCGGCGCCAGGATCGCCTCAAGGGCTGCGGTAGCCGCCGTGGCGTACGGCCCGGGCAGGCCGGCGCGCTCGGCCGGCGGGACCACCTCGGCCCGGGTCGACGCCTCGTCCAGCGGTCGCAGCCACCGCACGTCAGCGGCGAGCAACCGCTGCCACAGGGCCAGGACCAGCGCGTCCTGGAACGCCGACCGGTCGACCGTCGGCCACGACCGGGTCTCGCGCCAGCCGGTCGCGGTCCGCTCCACCCAGGACCAGTCGGCCCCCGGTTCGTCCCGCAACGGGAGATCCAGCACCGCGCCGGAGGCCAGCAACGGGCCGGCGACGAAGGTCACCTCGATCCGCCGCAGCGCGTCGGTGTACTGCTCGGCCGGGATGTCGATGCTCTTCACCGGGAGCACCCCGCAGGTGGCGTGTACCGCGCCGCGCGGGTCGACGAGCATGGTGAGGACCTCGGGCGGCGCGGTCAGGGACAGGTCGAAGGGCGCCTCGCCGTCGGCGTGGGTACGGATCCACGGATTGTCGATCGGTTCGCTCAACGGCGCGTAGAACGTGTCCTCGTACCCGTCGCCGGTCTCCCGCCAGTACCCGACCAGGCCGTCACCGAGCCGGCGGTAGTCGCCGACCCGGACCGGTACCCGTACCTGCGGAAAGCCGCCGGTCTCGCGGGTCTCCCGGACCAGGTCGGCGCGCAGGTCCGCCCAGCTCTGGCGCACCGCGGGCAGCCCACGCAACTCCAGGTTGAGTGCCGCGCGGACCACGGCAAGCGGGCGGCCGACCAGGAGCGCGACGCCCTCCGCGCCGGCCGGGCCGGCCGGGTCGATGTTCTCCAGGGCGCTGTCCAGCGCGCCGTGCAGCGCGCTCAGCACGTCCGCGCCCCGGCCCCGCAGGTACGTCACGAGCCGGCGGAGGTGGGGGTCGGGGATCTGCTCCGGGGTGGCCTGCGCAGCGCCGGGGGTGTACTGCCAGCGACCGTCGCGGTCCAGCGCGCCGAGCGCCGCGCCGTCCGCGCCGTGGAACATCAGGCTCTCGTCCAGGTGGTTGGCCACGACCCAGCCGCAGATCGGCGTCTCGGTGGCCAGCTCGGTCAGCTGCTGATCGCCCACGTCGGCCGACAGCCAGCGGAACGACACGCGAGCCGGCTGGACCACCCGCGGTGGGAGGGTGACCAGCGTGCCGTCGCCCGACACCGGCATCGACCGGGCGGCCAGCACCCGGCTCCACCCGGGATCCCGGACCCGCCCGAACGCGTCGAGCAGCCGCAGGCGCCGCAGCCGCAGGGCGCCGCAGCGCAGCGGGCTGTACTCGTTGCCCGGCTGCGGCGCGCTGCGGTTGTGCCCGCGCAGGTACGGTGGGGCGCCGGGGGCGTCCCCCTGGACGTACGCGCGGACCTCGTCGGTGAAGCGGCGGTAGTCGTCGAAGCCCAGCGGGTCGGCCACGTCCAGTTGCAGGGTCTGCCGGCGGGCGAGCATCGCCGCGTTGAAGCCACCCAGCGACTGCGCGAGGCTGGGAGTGCCGCGTAGCTGGCGCAGCGCGAGCAGCGCGGTGCCGACCGGGTCCGGCCCGCCGCCGGCCGGACGCGGCTTACCCTGCTGCCAGGTCACCAGCCGTTGCAGGTTCTCGCCGTCGGAGAGGTGGAGCGCGGCGTCCGCGTCGGACATCGCCGGGCGGCCCTGCTCCTTCTGGTACACGCTCATCGCGTAGCCCGAGAGCCGCTGGAGGTACCGGTCCTGCGCGTGCGGGGTGAGGATGCTGGTGCCCGTGTACACCGCCGCCGCCCGGACCACGCCCTGCCCGTCCCGCCAGCGCAGCTCCGGCTCGTCCTCGGCCAGCGCGTAGGTGCTCCGCAGGAAGTCCGCCGGGTACGCCCCGGTGGACGTCGCCGCGCCAGCCGGCAGGACCTCGACCTCCCAGGCCAGCAGCAGCGGATCCCACGCCCCCGGGTCCCAGGCCTGGAACCCGATCCGGGTGCCGCCCCCGACGGGGGCCAGCCCGTCGAGCAGCCGGACCAGTGCGGCCGCGTCGTCGCGGGTCCGCGGCGGCAGCGGCGCGCTGCCGGCGATCTGGCAGTCGAGCAGGCCGTCCGGGCGCAGCCGCCCATCCTGGCCGTGCCGTAGCGTCGCGGACATCGCGTCGCCGGCCAGCAGGACCACCGGCTCGGTCGGCTCCCAGTAACGGGGCGCCTCCACCTGTTGCAGCCGGTAGGCCAGCCGGACCTCGGTGAATGCCGTGCTGCCGTTGAGGGCGCCGAGTGCGGCGCGGGCGTCGGTGGCCGCCCGGGCCACCGCGGCCGCGGCCGAGTTCGGGTTGGCGTCGACGGCCACCGGGTAGGGGTCGCCTCCGGGGTCCACGCGCAGGTCGACGCGCCCGGCGTCGGCGACGCGGCGCCTCAGCTCGGCCAGGTCGCGGCGCTCGATGAAGTGCCGCACGTCGTCGATGGCCGGGTAGTCCTCGCCGGTGCCGGCCGGCGGGTACGCGCACAGCATGTACCGGTACCAGTCGGCGAACAGCTGGTCGCACAGCGAGCTGATCTCGTCCGTGGCGCGGTCGTAGGCCTGCTGGGCCGAGTTGAGCGCGTTGACCGCGTGGTTGAGCCGGTCGACGACCGGGGCCATCCCGGCCGGGACCCGCCGGGCGAGGCTGCTCTGCTGGTCGGCCAGGGCCGCGTCGGCCAGCGTACCGTCGCCGCCCTTCCGCTGTACCGTCCACAATGGACCAGCGGATACCGCGACGAAGCCGCTCTCCTGGACCGCGGCGGCGAACCGGGCGCCGGCGTCCAGCCCGGACGGCGCTACCCGCGGGGCCAGCAGGATGGCGGCGAGCTGGTCCTCGACGGTCGACGCCGGCGACTCGCCGAGCGTGCCGGCCAGGTAGGCGCCGAGGGCCTGCCCGCCGGTGTTGCCGACCGCCACGGTCACCGGTGACTCGGGCGGCGCGATCGGGGCCGCCGCGTCGGTGAACTCCAGGCGGGCGTAGCACAGCAGGCGGTCCGGGACGGGCTGGTCGGCCGGTGCGGCCGCCCACCCGGCCAGCCGCTGGAGCGTCTCACGCGGGTCCTCGTCCGGCGCGGTGCGCAGCAGTTCGGTCAGGTAATCCTGACCGCCGTCGTCGTACCAGCCGATGAGGTCGTAGCGCAGGCCCGGCCCGACCTCGGCGCTGTCGCTGTCGTGGAGCCCGAACACGTTGCGGCAGTTGGGGTAGAACGCCGCGAACAGCGGATCGCCGTACCCCACCGCGGTCAGCCCGGCCAGCCACCCGCTGCCGGGGACGCCCGCGACCTCTTCGCCGAACGCGACCACCCGGCCCAGGCAGCGGTACGGCGGCGAGGTGCCCGCCACGGCCGCGTCAAGCGGATACGGGACACTGCCGGTCTCGGCACCCGCCCCGACCGGGTGCAGGTAGTCGCTCTGCACCAACCACGCCTTCTCGTACGGCTCGGCCGCGCCGTCACGACCGCGCAGCACCAGCCACCGGTTGGGAACCGTCGGGAAAGCCAAACCGTCCGATGTGGACCGGGCACGGGTCAGCGCGTCCGGCAATGCCCAATGGAGATGTACGCCGGCCGGCAAGCGCAGATTCTGGTTGGCGAACGGGCTGGCGAGAATCGATTCGCTCAGGTAGCCGACATCGGAGTTGACGTCGCGGGTGCCGTCGTAATAGGGCAACCGCGTGAAGTCGGCCAGCGTGTCGACCACGGCGCGATCCTGGGTGAGCACGAGTGCGTCGAGGTGCACGGGAACCATCAGTACAGCCGTATCCGGCATACAGTTCTCCCCTATGGCCGGGCGCGGGGCACGGGCGTAGGCAAAATGCAAGGAAATACAAAGAAGGCAAAGAAAGTGGGGGCTGTCACGGCGTCAAAGGTCACGACGCTCGCCACACAGTATTACCGTGCCGAGCCCACTTAGCCATGCTCGGCACCTGTCCAGAAACCGACCCATCAAGAAGCTTCGCCGCGGTCGCCCAGGCCGCCGGGATCTCCCCAGGATCGTTGCGTGATCGGGTTGCTGCTGGTCACGGCGGTAACGAGGCGTGTAGGTGGTGGTGGCTGCTCCGGTACTGTCGGCGTAGCCGGGGGGCAACCTCGCCGAGCACGCGATCGCTCTCGACGATCCACCGATACGCGCAACGTGAGCCACGCTGTCGTGGCGCGATCACGCCGCAGAAACGGCTATACGAGGTTTGGCGATTTGATCAACGAGCACGTCCGGGAGCTTTCCGGAACTTCCGGCAACGTGGCCCGGATCTTGATCATCTGAATGCAGCACCATTCGACCAACCCCTGAGCCTCGTCAGCCACGCAGGGCCAGTGACCAGGAGAGATGCTTCCCCAAGAGCTCCCCCACCAGACGAAGATTTCCGGAAGGTTTCCGGAACATATTGACAGCTCACGGAGCCGGACCAATACTGACGCCATCGACAGACCTCGACCACTGTCGATGCGGATCTCCCGCAGCGACCTGGCCTCTGGTCGTCGACCGCACGACGACCGGCCAACCCCGCCGCGTTGTATGACGCCGACGCGCGGTGGCCGTCACTCTGGCCACCCGACCGCCGCGCCGGGTCGTATCACGCTGCCTGGCCTCCGTGCCAGCCGTCACGAGGAGGAAGCACGCACATGAACGACGCCACCGCCCACCCGCAGAGCAGCAGACGCGGCCGCACCAGGCTGCTCATCGGCGGTGCCTGCGCCCTGGCGCTGGTCGCGGCCGCGGCGATCACGCCCAGCACGGCCAATGCCGACACGACCATATCCTCAAATCAAACCGGTACCAATAACGGCTACTTCTATTCATTCTGGACCGATGGTGGTGGATCGGTCTCCATGAACCTGGGCTCTGGTGGCAGTTACAGCACCTCATGGAGCAACGTCGGGAATTTCGTTGCCGGTAAGGGCTGGGGTACCGGCGGACGTATGAGTGTGAACTACTCAGGCAGCTTCAACCCGTCCGGCAACGCATATCTGTCTCTCTACGGGTGGACGACCAACCCACTCGTGGAATATTACATCGTCGACAACTACGGCACTTTTAGGCCCACGGGAACGTATAAGGGCACGATTACCAGCGATGGCGGCACGTACGACATCTACGAGACGACGCGGGTTAACCAGCCCTCCATTCAAGGCACGGCAACCTTCAATCAGTACTGGAGCGTCCGGCAGTCGAAGAGAACGGGCGGATCCATAACAACCGGCAACCACTTTGACGCCTGGTCCCGTAATGGAATGAATCTGGGCAGCTTCAATTACATGATCCTCGCAACAGAGGGATTTCAAAGCAGTAGGAACTCCAATATAACGCTGGGCGGCTCCGCCGGCGGCGGCGGCAGCTGCAGCGCATCCCTGTCCGCCGGCCAGCAGTGGAGCGACCGGTACAACCTCAACGTCTCGGTGTCCGGCTCCAGCAACTGGACCGTGACGATGAACGTCCCGTCCCCCGAGAAGATCATCGCCACCTGGAACACCAGCGCCAGCTACCCCAGCGCCCAGGTGATGAC
>JBBWZQ010000405.1:0-4454 GCA_039649115.1 Micromonosporaceae bacterium
GCGGCACCTCACCGCCGAGCAGGTGCGGCGGGATCCGGCCGAGGACGAGGTGCGCGTCGGTGACCGTCGGCTCGGTGCCGCCCTTGCCGTAGCAGAGCGGGCCGGGGTCGGCGCCGGCCGAGCGCGGACCCACCTTCAGCGTGCCCTCGCGGGACAGCCAGGCGACCGAGCCGCCGCCCGCGCCGACGGTCACGATGTCGATCATCGGGATCTTCGACGGGTACGGTCCCACGCTGCCCTCGGTGGTGAGCGTCGGTTCGCCGTCGCGCACCACGCTGACGTCGGTGGAGGTGCCGCCGCCGTCCAGCGTGAGGACGTCCGTGAAGCCGGCGGCCCGCGCCACCGTCGCCGCGCCCAGCGCACCGGCGGCGGGTCCAGAGAGGACAGTCGTGATCGGCTGGCGGACCACCTCGTCGGCGGAGAGCACGCCGCCGTTGGACTTCATCACGTAGAAGGGGATGTCCTCGGGCAGGCGGGCCTTGATGGTGGCGAGGTAGCGGGCGACGCGCGGCTTGACGGCCGCGTCGACCAGCGTGGTCATCGCGCGCTCGTACTCCCGGTACTCGCGCAGCACCTCGCTGGACAGCGACACCACCGCCGCCGGGTACTCCTCGGCGAGGATCTCCCGCATCCGCTCCTCGTGCGACGGGTCCACATAGGAGTGCAGGAAGCAGACACCGATCGCGGTGACGTCGCGCCCGGCGAACCAGCGGGCCACCGCGCGGGCACCGTCCTCGTCGAACGGGCGCAGCGGCTTGCCGGTGTGGTCCAGCCGGCCGCCGACGGTGCGCACCAGGTCCGCCGGTACGATCCGGGGCGGCTTGACCCAGAAGTAGCTGTTGCCGTACCCGTCCGGCACGCTCTGCCGGGCGATCTCCAGCAGGCTCTCGAAGCCCTCGGTCGTGATGAAGCCGAGCCGGCCGACCTCGCCCTGCAGCAGTTGGTTGGTGGCGACCGTGGTGCCGTGGCAGATGGCGCGGACGTCCCGCGGCCCGGCGCCCAGCAGCCCGAGCACCTTCCGTACGCCGGCCAGGAAGCCGTCGGCCGGGTCGGCGGGTGTCGACGGGGTCTTCGTCGTGACGACCTCGCCGGTGCGCTCGTCGAACGCGACGACGTCGGTGAACGTGCCACCCGTGTCGATGCCGATCCGAATCATGGGCGGGGTGGTCGGCCGTGCGGGAACGGGGTGGCCGCCGGGCGGCGCAGGTCGTCGAGGTGGCGCTCGATGAGCGCCAGGTTGCGGTCGGCGAGGTGGTCGAAGCGCTGCGGCACGCTGGAACCCGGCGTCAGCGAGGCCAGTGCGGTACCCGGGTCCAGCCGCGCGCTGACCCAGCCCTGGTGCGACGAGCCGCGGGCGACCACCTCGGCGACCGGCGTGACGATCATCGAGTTGCCGAAGTACAGCACGCCCGCGGGATCGGCGCCGGTGGCGTTGGCGGCGACCAGGTACACGTGGTTGTCGTAGGCGCGGGCCCGGTTGGTCAGCTCCCAGATGTCGGCCGAGCGCAGCAGTGCCGACGGCCGGCAGATGACCTCGGCACCGCGGACCGCCTCGATGCGCGACAGTTCGGGGTAGTCGCCGTCGAAGCAGATGATGAGCCCGATCTTCGCCAGCGCCGTGTCCACCACGACCGCCTCGTCGCCGGGCGTCACCCAGCCGCCGCCGGGCCGGTCCTCGCCACAGAACAGATGCGTCTTGCGGTACGCGCCGAGCACCGTCCCCTCAGGACCGATGAGGACCGCGGTGTTGTAGACGGTGCCGCGATCCGGGCCGCGTTCGTAGGTGCCGAGCACCACGTGGATCGCCAGCTCCCGGGCCAGCTCGGCGACCGGGGCGGTGACCGGGCCCGGTACCTCGCTCACCAGGTCCCACAGGTCCTCGGGCGGCAGGCCGGGGGTGAAGCCGGTGGTGGCCGCCTCGGGGAGCACGACCAGCTCGGCGGCGGTCGCCTCGACGCAGCGCCGGGTGTGGTCCACGCACGCGTCCAGGTTGGCCTTCACCGACTGCGCCGTCAGCGGACCGGGCACCGGCGCGAGCTGTACCGCCGCCGCCACGAACGTGAGCATCATCGCCTCCTCAGGGCCCGGGCCGCGACCAGCCCGCCCACGAGCGCGCCGAGCAGCGCCGCGCCGGCCCCGATCGCCGCGCCGGTGAGGAACCCGCCGGGCAGTGCGCGGGCCGGGGCGGCCGGCCTCGCGAAGACCTCAGCCTCCACTGTGGTCGCAGTGGTCGCAGTGGCCTGGGTCAGCACGCCGTTGACCGCGGTGAAGAACTCGTGCGCCGTCTTGTGCGCCACGCTGGCCAGCAGCCGCTGGCCCACGCCGCCGATCGGGCCGCCCACGTCCGCGTCCGCGTCGTAGCGCAGCACCGTGGTGCCGTCGTCCGCGCCGGCCAGCCGTACCTGTACCTGCGTCGACACCGTGCCGGGTGCGCCCGAGCCCGAGGCCCTGAGCACGAACGCGTGCGGCGGGTCGGCGTCGGTCAGCAGCACGCTGCCGGCGAAGGTGCCCCTGATGGCGGCGACCCCGGCGTTGACCGTCATCTGGTAGGCGTCCTCGCCGACCCGCTCCAGTTGCTGGCACCCCGGGATGGTGCGCACGAGCACCCGCGGGTCGTGCAGCGCCTCGTACACCCGGTCGGCCGGCGCCAGGAGCGTCGCCTCACCCGATACCTTCATGTGCTCTCTTCTCTGTGCGACCGGCGCAACTGCCAGAGCTCGGCCGGGGAGATCGGCATCCGGCTGATCGTGATGCCCTCGGCGTCCTCGATCGCCGAGGCGAGCACGGCCGCGCCGGGGATGACGCCGGCCTCGCCGGCGCCCTTGACACCGAGCGGGTTCAGCGGCGACGGTGTCTCCAGGTGGTCGATCTCGATGACCGGCACCTCGGACGCGTAGGGCATCAGGAAGTCCATGTAGGACGCGTTGACCAGTTGCCCGTGCTCGTCGTAGACGATCCGCTCGTAGAGCGCACCGCCGACGCCCTGCGCCACCCCGCCGTGGATCTGCCCCTCGACGATGCGCGGGTTGATGAGGCGCCCGCAGTCGTGCACCACGCAGTACCGCAGGATCCTGATGTCGGCCGTGTCCGGGTCGACCTCCACGATGGCCGCGTGCATGCCGGCGGCGAACGTGCAGCGCAGCGGGGAGTAGTAGTCGGTGGCCTCCAGGCCCGGCTCGTCGTCCTCGCCGACCGGGGGCCGGTCGAACCCGCCGCCCACGGCGAACTGCGTGGCCCGTCTGGCCTCCTCGTCGAACGCGTACCGCAGCGGGTTGGCCAGAACGGCCACGGTGGACAGCGGGATCGCCGCCTGCGGGGTGCCCTTCACGTGCACGACGCCGTCCTCGACGGTGAGGTCGGCCGGGTCCACCTCCAGCGCGTCGCCGGCGATCCGCAGCGCCTTCTCGCGTACCTTGCCGGCGGCCAGGGCCACCGCGTTGCCGCTCATCACGGCGGCCCGGGACGCGAAGGTGCCCACCGCGTACCGGAAGCGCCGGGTGTCCCCGGTGACCACGCTGACGTTCTCCACCGGTACCCCGAGCACGTCGGCGGCGACCTGGGCGAAGACCGTCTCGTGCCCCTGGCCCTGCGTGGTGAGCCCGGTCGCCACCACCACCGCGCCGGTGGTCTCCACCCGGACGTAGGCGCCCTCGTACGGGCCGACGCCGGTGCCTTCGACGTAGCAGCCGAGCCCGATGCCGACCCGGCGGCCCTCGGCGCGGGCCTGTTCCCGGTAGGCGGCGAACCCGTCCCAGCCGATGAGCTTCTTCAGCTTGGCCAGCGCGGCCGGGTAGTCGCCGGAGTCGTACACCAGCGGCCGGCCGTCCTGGAAGATCATCTGGTGGTCGTAGGGCATCTCGTCCGGCTGGATGAAGTTGCGCTCGCGCACCACCGTGCGGTCCAGCCCCAGGTACGCGGCGATCGCGTCCAGGGTGCGCTCCATGACGAACACGCCCTGCGGCCGGCCCGCCCCGCGGTACGGGGTGACCTGCACCGTGTTCGTGTACAGCGAGTGGAACTCCACCCGGTAGGCGCCCGGCTTGTACGGCCCGAGCAGCTGGGTCGAGGTGACCTGCGGGACGATCAGCCCGTACGGGGTGTACGCGCCGTTGTCGTGCAGGAACCGCACGGACAGCCCGAGCAGGTGCCCCTCGCCGTCGAAGCCGACCTCGACGGTGTGCTCCTGGGCGCGCTCGTGCGCCGAGGAGATGAAGTGTTCCCGGCGGTCCTCCGCCCACTTGACCGGGCGCCCGAGGCGGATCGCCGCCCACGGCACGAGCACCTCCTCCGGCCACGGGTGCACGATCTTCACGCCGAACCCGCCGCCCACGTCCGGCGTGACCACCTCGACGCGGTCCACCGGCAGGTCGAGCTTTGCGGCGAGCGCGAACCGCAGCGACGTCGAGGTCTGCGTCGAGCTGTACACGCGCAGCGAGCGGTCGGCCGCGTCCCAG
>JBBWZQ010000411.1:0-3561 GCA_039649115.1 Micromonosporaceae bacterium
GCGGCGGCACGACCGGCGGCGGCGCGACGGCCGGCGCCACCGGCACCGGGCCGGGCGGATCCGCGGGCCACGGCGGCCCCGGCGGTACGGCGCCGCAGTGCCAGGGCACCGGCGGCGCGACGGACACCGGAGTCACCGCCAACCGGATCAGGATCGCCAACGTCTCCGACGTCAGCGGTCCGGTGCAGGGCATCTTCGAGTCGGCGCAGCAGGCGGTCAAGGCGTACGTGAGCTACGTGAACAGCTCGGGCGGGATCTGCGGGCGCGCCCTCGACCTGACCGCGCTCGACTCGCGCACCGACTCGCGCGGCGACCAGGAAGGCACGGCACAGGCCTGCGCCCAGGCGTTCGCGCTGGTCGGCTCGATGTCCGCCTACGACCAGGGCGGGGCCGCGACGGCGGGCGGCTGCGGCATACCGGATCTGCGCGCGGTGACCACCACGGCGCAGCGCCAGCAGGTGGCCGTCTCCTTCGGGGTCAACTCCAACAAGGTGAACTACCAGTCCACCGCGGTCGCCGACTACTACCGGAGCAGATACCCGGCCGCCGTGTCGAAGGCCGCCTTCCTGTACCTCAACGCCGAGGTGACCAAGCAGAACGAGGCGAGCTTCACGCGGGCCTTCGCCTCGCGCGGGTTCACCTTCGTCTACGAGCAGGCGATCGACGTGGCCGACTTCAACTACGCGCCGTACGTGGTGCAGATGAAGGACAAGGGCGTGCGGTACGTGGAGTGGCTCGGCTCCTACCAGCACGCCGCCCGGCTTCTGCAGGCGATGAAACAACAGGGCTTCGCGCCCGATGTATTCGTCATGGATCCGGTCGCGTACGACGTCAACTTCGTCCGGCAGGCCGGCGCCGCGGCCGAGGGCGTCTCGGTCTTCACCAACACCGCGCTGCTGGAGGAGGCCGGCAACAACCGGGAGATGCGGCTGTACCGCGCCTGGCTGGCCCGGGTGGCGCCGGGCGCGGCACCCGACTACTTCGGCCTGTACGCCTGGGGCGCGGCCAAGTTGTTCGTGCAACTCGCCGCGCGGATCGGGCCCCGCCTCACCCGCAGGGCGCTGCTCGCCGCGATCGGCGCGGTGCACGACTACACGGCCGACGGGCTGTTCGCGCCGCAGGACGTGGGCGGCCGGCACACCTCGAAGTGCTGGGCCTTCATCCGGCTCCGGGGCGGGCGCTGGGTCCGGGAGGCGCCCGGCTCCGGCTTCCGCTGCGGCACTCTGATCAACACCGGAGTGGGTGCATGACGGCTTTCCTCGCCTTCACCATCCTGGGCCTGGTGACCGGCGGCGGCTACGCCGTGGCGGCCAGCGGCCTGGTCCTCACCTACAGCACGACGCGCGTCTTCAACGTCGCCCACGGGGCGATCGCCATGGTGATGGCGTTCCTCTTCTGGCAGCTGACCGTCCCCTTCGGACTCGCCGGCTGGCTGGCCGTGCTCCTCGTGGTCGGCGTCGCGGCACCGTTGCTGGGCGCGCTAGCCGAGCGCCTGATGATGCGCCACCTCGCGGACGCCCCTGCGGGCACCGCCCTCGTGGTCACCGTCGGCCTGCTGGTCATGCTGATCGGTGCGGCACAGGCGATCTGGCCGGCCACCGCCCGGCCCGTCGAGCCCTTCTTCGGCCAGCGCGGGTTCGCCGTCGGCACCGCGTTCGTGACCTACCACGACGTCCTCACCGTCGCGGCCGCCGCGCTGACCGCCGCCGCCCTCTACGGGCTGCTCACCTTCACGCGGATCGGCATCGCCATGCGCGCGTCCGTCGACAACCGCGGCCTGCTCCAGCTCTACGGCGTGCGCACCGGCGTTCTCTCCGCGCTCAGCTGGGCGATCGGTGCGGCCCTCGCGGCGCTCGCCGGCATCCTGCTCACCCCGGTCGTCGGGCTGACCTACGTCGACCTGACGCTGCTCGTCATCAGTTCCTACGCCGCCGCGGTCGCCGGGCGCCTGCGCAGCCTGCCGTGGACGTTCGGTGTCGCGCTGCTGCTGGGCCTGGCGCAGTCCTACGCCGTGGGCTACCTACCGCCCAAGGAATACCTGAGCGGGTTGCGCGCCGCGATACCGGCGCTCTTCCTGTTCGCGGCGCTGCTGCTGTCGCCGCAGGCACGGCTGCGGATCGGCCAGATCAAAGGGCTTTCCGGGGTACCGGTGCCCGGCGCGCGGCGGGCTGCCATGACCGGTGCCGTCCTCGTCGGCGCCGTGGCGGCGCTTGCCGTGGCGATACCCGCCGCCCAGGCCGACCGGCTCGCGCTCGCGTTCATCTACGGCGTCGTCATGCTGTCCCTGATCCCGCTGACCGGCTATGCGGGCTACGTCTCGCTGACCCAACTCACCTTCGTGGGCATCGGCGCGATCACCGTGGCCCGGATCGGCAGCCCGTCGCCGCTGAGCCTGCTGGCCGCCGCCGCCGTCTCGGCCGTGGTCGGCGCGCTCGTGGCGCTGCCCGCGCTGCGCCTGCAGGGCCTCTATCTCGCACTGTCCACATTGGCCTTCGGCCTGCTGATGGACAAGCTGGTGTTCCAGGCCGACTTCGCCTTCGGCTTCAACGGCAGCCTGTCCGTACCCCGGCTCCGGCTGCCCGGCCTCGACCTGCGCGGCGAGCGGGCGTACCTGATCCTGTCGGCGGCCGTCTTCGTCCTCGTGGGACTCGCGGTGCTCGCCCTGCGGCGCAGCCGGTACGGCCGGATCCTGCTGGCGATGCGGGACAGCCCGGCCGGGTGTGCCACCCTCGGCCTGAACCTGCGCTGGACCCGGGTGCAGCTCTTCGCGCTCTCCGCGGCCATCGCGGGCCTGGCCGGCGGGCTCTTCGGCGGCCTGCGGCAGACCGTCGCGGCGACCGACTTCCAGCTCTTCAACAGCCTGCTGCTGCTGCTGCTCGCGGTGGTCGCCGGCGTCACCTCGGTGTCGGGTGCGGCCCTCGGCGGCATGATGCTGGTGCTGCTCCCGGTCGTGGCGAGCGAGTTCCCCGCCCTGGGCGGGCTGGTGTTCCTCGCGGTCGGCATCGCCTCGGTGGGGCTGGGACGGGACCCGGGTGGGGTGGCGAGCATGCTCTTCGCCGTGGGCCGGTGGCGGCCCCGGGCAAGCACGGCGGGAGTCGGGATGTGGCGCAAGCGCCAGGCGGCGGAGGGCTGAGGGCATGGCGCTGCTCGAGGTGCTCGACGTGACGGTACGGTTCGGCGGCGTCACGGCGGTGCGCAACGCCACGCTCGGCGCGGCCTCCGGCAGCGTCACCGGACTGATCGGGCCCAACGGCGCGGGCAAGACCACGCTGTTCAACGTGATCAGCGGGCTGCGGGCGCCGACCAGCGGCACCGTGCGCTTCTCCGGCGACGACATCACCGGCCGGCCCACCCACGAGCGGGCCCGCCGGGGCATCGCGCGCACCTTCCAGCGGCTGGAGGCGTTCGGCTCGCTGTCGGTGTGGGAGAACGTCCTGGTGGCCGCCGAGATCCATCGCCTGCACGCGGCCGGCCGGCGCGGGTACCGGGAGACGCCCGCCCAGGTGGCCGTGCGCGTCATCAGGCGGGTGGGCCTGGTCCGGTACGCCAACCAGCCGGCCG
>JBBWZQ010000001.1:0-26498 GCA_039649115.1 Micromonosporaceae bacterium
TGGGCTCGGCGAACAGCGCGGTCGACAGGGTGCCCAGACGGCGGCCCACGATCCGCGCCACGGTCAGGTCGCCGGCGTGCCACGCGGCGATCAGCGCGACGAAGTCCGCCGTGGCGACGTGCGCCGAGGCGAGGATGCGCCCGCGGGGTCGCCGCGTCGTGCGACAGCGTCAGCCCGAGACCGCTTCTCCGTGGTGCTGGCCTGGCACAGGTCGACGCGGACGAACGGCTCGTTAACTTCGGTTGGCTACAGTACGTCCGGCCGTGGACGCGCAGGTGACGCGCCCAGGCTGGAGGGGTGGGCACAGACAAAGTGGGGCACGAGTTTCTGCTGGCCGGGGCCGGGCAGGGTGGGGCGGCCGGGGAACGCGCGGCGCGGCGGCTCTGGACCGCGGTCGGGGCGAAGTTCGCGGTCGCCGCGGGAACCCGCCACCGGGAGACCCGGGTGTGGCTGGACACCTTCGACCGGCGCCTGCGCTGCGCCGGGCTCCGGCTCGCCCGGGTGGCCGGCACGACCCCGGAGCTGCTCCTCACCGGCCCCGAAGGCACCGTTGTGCGGCAACCCGCGGGGGTGACCTGGGACGGCCGGCGCCCCGGCCGGCTCGACGCGCTCCCGTCCGGCCCGGTCCGCGACCGCCTCGCGCCGGTCGTGGGGGTGCGCGCCCTGCTGCCGGTGGTCAAGGTGGTCGCGACCGTGCAGGAGGTGCGCCTGCTCAACACCGACGAGAAGACGGTGGTACGGGCCCGGGTGGACCGCGCGACCGTGCCCGGCGGCGGCCCGCTGCCGGTCCGGATCACGCTCGGAGCGGTGCGCGGGTACCAGGACCAGGCGGAGCGGGTCGCCAGGATCCTCACCGGGTTGCCGGGTGTGACGGCAGCCCCGGCCGCCGAGGTGGATCTCGTCGCACCGGCGCGGCCGGCGCCCGAACTGCCCGCCGGGCTGGCCGGGCTGCTGCTCGGCCTGCTGGACGCGATCGAGACCAACGTGCCCGGCACGATCGGCGACATCGACACCGAGTTCCTGCACGAGCTGCGGGTGGCGGTGCGCCGCACCCGGTCCGCGCTGAAGCTGGCCGGCGACGCGCTGCCCGCCGGGCTCGCGGACCGCTTCGCCGGCGAGTTCAAGTGGCTGGGCGACCTCACCACGCCCGTACGCGACCTCGACACGTTCCTGCTCGGCTTCGACGCGCTGGCCGGGGAGCTGACCGAGGCGGATCCGGGCGACCTGGAGCCGCTGCGCGCGTACCTGCGCCAGCAGCGGGCGGTGCAGCGCCGGCGGCTGGTGCGGGGACTGCGCTCACCGCGGTTCACCGGGCTGACCACCGCGTGGCGGGAAGCGCTGCTGGCGCCCGTACCCGCAAAAACAACCGCGGCCGAACTCGGCGCCGGCCGCGCGGCGCTGGCGTGGCGGCGGGTGGCCCGGCGCGGCGCCGCGACCGACGCCACCTCGCCCCCGGAGGTCCTGCACGACCTGCGCAAGCGGTGCAAGGAGCTGCGGTACGTGCTGGAGCTGTTCGCCGGCGTCTGGGATCCGCAGGTGTACCGCGCGCTGGTCAAGGAGCTCAAGGTGCTGCAGGACTGCCTCGGCGACTTCCAGGACGCCGAGGTGCACCGGGACAAGGTGCGCGGGTACGCCGCCGCGATGCTCGCCGGGCACCTCGCCGGGGCGCCCACCCTGCTCGCGATGGGGGAGCTGGTGGCCCGGCTCGGCGGCCGGCAGCGGCAGGCCGGCGGCGAGTCGGTCGCCCGGGTCGGCCGGTTCGTCACCGAGCAGAACCGGCGCCGGATCGACGGCCTGGTGCGCGCCCGGTGAGGATCGTGGCCAGCTACAACATCAAGGGCGGCGTGGGCAAGACGTGCACCGCCGTCAACCTCGCCTACCTGGCCAGCCGGGGCGGGGAGCGGACCCTGCTGTGGGACCTGGATCCGCAGGGCGCGGCGACCTTCCTGTTCCGGGTGCGGCCCCGGGTCAAGGGCGGCGGGAGCGCGCTGATCCGGGGCCGGCGGCCGGCCCGGGACGCGATCAAGGGTACCGACTTCGACCAGCTCGACCTGCTGCCCGCCGACTTCACCTACCGCAACATGGACCTGGTGCTCGACGCCACCAGGCGCCCGGTGCAGCGCATCGCCCGGCTGCTGGCGGACCTGTCCGGCGACTACGACACCGTCGTGCTGGACTGCCCGCCGAGCATCTCCCTGGTCTCGGAGAACGTGCTGCACGCGGCCGACCTGCTGATGGTGCCGCTGATCCCGACCACCCTGTCGCTGCGCACCTTCGACCAGCTGACCGAGTTCGTGGCGGGCCTGCGCGGGCGGCGGCCGGTGGTGCGCGCGTTCTTCTCGATGGTGGACCGGCGCAAGCGGCTGCACCGCGAGGTGGTCGAGCAGTTGCCCACCCAGCGGGCCGGGATCTGCCCGGTGAGCATCCCCGCCGTGTCCATTGTGGAGCAGATGGCGGTGCACCGGGCGCCGGTACCGGTGTTCGCCCCGCGCAGCCAGGCGGCCCGCGGGTACCGGGAGCTGTGGTCGGAGGTGATCCGGGCGACCGGCTGAGGGCGAGGGTGTAGACAGGTGGGTGTGGACCCGGGCCTCTTCCGCGAGGTGATGGCGTCCGTGCCGGCTCCCGTCTCGGTCGTCACGACGTTCGTCGACGGGCGGCCGCACGGCACGACCGTCAGCTCGTTCGCGTCGCTGTCGCTGGACCCGCCCATGGTGCTCATCGCGCTCGACCTCGGCTCCGGGCTGCTGCGCCTGCTGCGGCGCACCAACCGGTTCGCGGTCAACGTGTTGAGCAGCGACCAGCGCGACATCGCCCTCGCCTTCGCCCGCAAGCGGGACGACCGGTTCGGCGAGGTGCCCTGGTCGCTGTCGGGCGGGCTGCCCCGGCTGGACGGCCTCACGGCGTGGCTGGCCTGCGAGGTGGACGGGATCGTGGTGGGCGGCGACCACGGCATCGCGATGGGCCGGGTGGTCCAGGCGGACCATTCGTCCCTGCCGCCCCTGACATACCACCGGCGCCTGTACGGCACGCACGCCGCCCTCGCGGACGACTGAGGCCCCACGGCCGCACCACGCCGGAGGTAATGTACCCGGGAGCGGGCTTGGGTAGCTGGCTGGTTGCGGGCGGTGGCGGTAGGGAGAAACCCATGATCACTGGTAAGGTCGTGCGGTTCGACGAGGGGCGCGGGTACGGCTTCATCGCCCCGGACAACGGCGGCGAGGACGTGTTCGTGCACGCGTCCGAGCTGACCGACCGGGGCGTCACGGTGGCCTGTGGCACCCGGGTGCAGTTCAACATCGTGGACGGAGGGCGCGGGCTGAAAGCCTACGACGTCCGCGTGATCGGGGACGCGGAGCCGGAACCGGTGCGCACCGCCCCCGCGCGCGAGCCCGGGGAGGCCGCTGCCAACGTCGAGGACGACGGCTGCGAGGTCTTCTCGGAGGACGAGTTCACCGCGAAGGTGACCGATCTGCTGCTCGCCGCGGTGCCCCAGCTGACCGGCGGCCAGATCCTGGAGCTGCGCAAGCACCTGCTCCAGTTCGGCCGGCGCAACGGCTGGGTGGACTAGGTGCACCGCACCCGCCTGTACCGCAACGGTGTCCTGGAGGCCGAGGGGTTCCCGGTCGCCGAGGTGTCCGAGCACCTCGCCGATCCGTCCTGTGTGGTCTGGCTGGACATGTGCGAGCCGACCGCCGCGGACCTGGCCGCCATCAGCGAGGAGCTGGGCCTGCACCCCCTCGCCGTGGAGGACGCCGCGCACCGGCACGAGCGGCCGAAGCTGGACCGCTACGCCTCGCACCTGTTCGTCACCGCCTACGCGGTCGACCTGGACACCGGCAGCGGCATGCTCGCCACCCACGAGGTCGCGGCGTTCGTCACGGCCCACGCGCTGGTCACCGTGCGCAAGACCGAGGGCTTCGCGATCGACGAGGTGCTCAAGCGCTGGGACCAGTCGCCCGACCTGGCCAAGTACGGCGTGGGTTTCCTGCTGCACGGGCTGATCGACTACGTGGTGGACAGCCACTTCGACGCGGTACAGGCGCTGGACACCCAGATCGAGGCGCTGCAGGACAAGCTGTTCGAGGACCACATCCGGGACCGCGAGTTGCAGCGGCGCACCTTCGAGCTGCGCAAGTCGCTGGTGCTGTTCCGGCGCGTGGTGCTGCCCATGCGGGAGGTCGTCAACGCGCTGCTGCGCCGCGACCTGCACGTGGTCGACGCGGAGATGACACCCTACTTCCAGGACGTGTACGACCACGTGCTGCGCGCCACCGAGTGGACCGAGTCGCTGCGCGACCTGGTGACCACGATCCTGGAGACGCAGCTCAACCTGCGCAGTACCCGGCTCAACGTCGTCATGAAGCAAGTGACGAGTTGGGCGGCCATCATCGCGGTGCCGACCGCGATCACCGGGTTCTACGGGCAGAACGTGCCGTACCCGGGCTACATGCACGTCTCCGGCTTCTGGGCCTCGACGCTGATCACGCTGGGCCTGTCCGGCCTGCTGTACTACGTGTTCCGGCGCAAGGACTGGCTCTGAGGCGCGGTGTGTGGCGGCCCGAGGAGCGGGCCGCCTCGATCTACCGGTACCTGCCCGTGGAGGTGGCGCCGGGGCAGCGGGCCCTGCGCGTCGAGCTCGGCTACGACCGCACCGCCGGCGTGCTCGACCTGGGCTGCTTCGACCCGTCCGGCGCGTTCCGCGGCTGGTCCGGCGGGGCACGCGCGGAGTTCACCGTGGCCGGGGACTGGGCCACCCCCGGGTACCTGCCGGGGCCGCTGCCCGAGGGTGTGTGGCAGGTGGCCCTGGCGCTGCACCGGGTACCGCCGGAGGGGCTGCCGTACCAGGTGACCTGGTCCTCGGTGTCCCCGGCGCCGCCGGCGGCCGGCGAGCCCGCGCCGTGGCCGCGGCGGCGGGAACGGGTCCTGCCCGCGCCGCCCGGGTGCAGCTGGCTCGCTGGTGACCTGCACGCGCACACCGTCCACTCGGACGGCGCGCTGACCGTACCCGAGCTGGCCCGGCTGGCCGCCGCCCAGGGGCTGGACTTCCTCGCGGTCACCGACCACAACACGGTCAGCCACCACCCGTCGCTGGCGGCCGAGCCCGGCATCCTGCTGCTGCCGGGCCAGGAGCTGACCACCGCGCGCGGGCACGCCAACGCCTTCGGGGACATCGGCTGGGTGGACTTCCGCGAGCCGGCCGCGGCGTGGCTGTCCACTGTGGCCGATCGTGGCGGGCTGCTGTCGGTCAACCACCCGCTCGCCGCGGATTACGCGTGGCTGCACCCGCTGCCCGGCCCGCCGCACCTGGCCGAGATATGGCACTCGGGCTGGTGGGACCGCACCTGGACGGCGCCGCTGGCGTGGCTCCTCGCCGCCGACCCGGCCGGCCGCACGGTACCGGTCGGCGGCTCCGACTTCCACGACCCGGCGCACGGGCACCCGCCGGGTACCCCCACGACCTGGGTCCTGTGCCCGGTCGGCGACGCGCGCGACGCGACCGTGCCGCTGGTGCTGGACGCGCTGCGCGCCGGACGGGTCGCCGTCTCCGGGACGCCCACCGGGCCGGTACTCCTCCCGGTGGACGGCGAGCTGGTGGCGGTGCACGCGGAGGGGGCGCTGCTGACCGGGCTGGACGGCCGCCGGCAGGTGGTGCGGGGCGACCTGGCCCGGGCGCCGGCCGGTCCGGGCGTGCGGTGGCTGGAGGATCACCGCGGCACGGTGCTGGCGATCGCGGCGCCGGCGTAGGCGGATCGGTTCGAGGGACTGCGTGTGCGACATGTGGCCGCACGGTGACGCTACGGTGGCCCCGTGGTCCAGGTCGAGATCCCGCACCCCGACGACGGGGCGTGCCCGCCTCCGCCAGAACCCGGCTCCGGCTGTGCTCGCCCGGGTGACCTGCTGCACCTCGACGGCTCCGCCAGCGTGCAGTTCGCCGGCGTGCGGGCGATCACCGCCGAGGTGGTCCGGGTGCTGTGCCGGCCGCTGTTCGACGACTGGCTCTGGCTGGAGGTGGTCGTGCGGCACCCGCCGGTACCGGAGGCCGAGGCGCATCGGGAGGTATTCGTGCAGCGCCGCGCGGTACCACCGGCGCAGCCCCGGCCCGTCGACGCCGGCTACTGACTCGCGGCCACGCCCCGCTGTGCCGCCCGCCGGCTCAGCGCCCGCACCGCGAGCAGCGCGACGGCGGCCATCGCGATGTACGTGGGGAGGCCGACGGCCACCTGGCCGCCCATGTCGACGATGGGCGGGATGTGGTGCGACGTGGTGAGCGCCCGCCCGTTGCCGAGCAGTGCGGTGATGTGGTTGGCCACCCAGGTGCCCCGGCCGACGAACCTGTCGTGCAGGATCGGGCCCGGCGCCGTGACGAACGCGAACAGCGTGCCGATGAGCAGCACGTACCGGGGGGACCAGGCCGCCTGCGCGGCGGTGAGCCGGGCGCTGACGCTGGCCGCGAGGGGCATGATGATCGCCAGTGCCGGGGTCAGGCCGACGAATCCGGCGGTGGAGTCGAGCAGCCAGTGCAGCCACGGGCTGATCGAGGGGCCGCCCTCGCCCAGGTAAATTGCGTGGAACCAGAACATCACCGCGCCGCCCCCGTACGCGAGGAGCACCGAGAAGACCAGCAGCGCCACCCACGCCAGCCGGTCCCGGTAGTAGCCGCGCATCAGCTGCCACAGGGCGCGCGGGCCGATGTCGTGCGGTCCGGCCGCCTGTTCCGCCGGTACCCGGATGCGGCTACCACCGGTGAACATCGCGACCGCGCTGGCCGCGGGCAAGGAGATCCTGAACGCCACCTGGCACTCCACTCTGCTGGGGCGGTCGGCGCGACCGCCTCGGGGAACGAGGAGACGCCAGCATGGTCGAGCCGGCTTGCGGAGATCCGTGGAAGCACTCCGAGGAGACTTGCGATTGACTTGCGTCAACCGCCTCAAGTGCCGGACCATTCGAAATACAAGACGCCCTTGGGGGGTTTCCGCGTCTGCATTCTGACAAACAGATAAACTATTGTATGGGTAGATAGTAGAAATTTTAGCCATTCCAATTTACCCTAACATTCAATGGCGGCGATCGATGCGCTTCGGGATTCTCGGAGCACTCCGGATCCAGGGGCCTGAGGGCCTCATCACAGTTATCGGCGCGAAGCGGCGCATCCTCCTGACCGCCCTGCTGGCGAACGCCAACCGCGTGGTGCCGGTCGACGAGGTGGTCGAGTGGCTCTGGGCGCGGTACCCGCCGCGCTCGGCCGCCGGCACCATCCAGGCCCACGTCTCGGCACTGCGCCACCTGCTCGAACCCCAGCTGCCGCGGTGGGGACGCTCCAGCCTGCTGGTGACCCAGCCCAGCGGGTACCTCATCCAGGTGGGCGTCGAGCAACTGGACGCGCTGGACTTCGAGGACCTGGTCGGGCGGGGCCGGGAGGCGATGCGGTACGGGCGCGCCGCCGAGGCCAGCCGGATGCTGCGCGAGGCGCTGGAGCTGTGGCGGGGCGAGCCGCTGGCCGAGGCGACCTCGGTGGCGGCCGCCCAGGCGGAGGTCGCCCGGCTGGAGGAGCTGCGGCTGGCCGCCATCATGCTGCGTACCGAGGCCGAACTCGCCCTCGGCCACCAGCTGGAGCTGGTACCGGAGCTGGCCCGGCTGGTGCTCGTGTACCCGCTGCACGAGCCGTTCTACGCCCAGCTCATGGCGGCGCTGGCGGCCAGCGGCCGGCGGGCCGACGCGTTGCGCGTGTACGCGCGGGCGCGCGAGGTGCTGGCACGGGAGCTGGCCGTCGAGCCCGGTCCGGAGCTGCGCCGGGTCCGGGCCGAGATCCTCACCGACGGCGACAGCCGCCTCGACACGGTGGCCTGACACCGTTCTGGAGAACGGGAACGCCGGCCGCCCCTCGAGGTGCGGGACGGCCGGCGGTCGGGCGTTGCTATCCGTGCGGCAGCAGCGGCAGCGGCCGGTGCGCGGGGACCTTCGCGATCTGCGGCGCGAGGGTCCCGGCTGCGTTGGCTGACGCGCTGGCCGCGGCGCCGTCGGGCACCGGTTGCGGCAGCGGGTCACACAGCGTGTCCGCGCGGTTGCCGGGCTTGCGCGCCGGCAGCTTCCCGGTCGCCAGGTAGTCGGCGATCTGGTTGTCGACGCAGGCGTTGCCGTACAGGGTGCCGGCGTGCGTGGTGCCGCCCGGCTCGGCGATCAGGCTGGAGTTCGGGAACAGCCGGCGCACTTCGAGGCTGCCCTCGTACGGCGTGGCCGCGTCCAGCGTCTCGTCGATCAGCAGCGCGCTGGCCACCCGGCTACCGTTGATCTTCAACGGCTGGTGCGCCGGTGCCGGCCAGTACAGGCACGACGCGTTGTACCACGCGTTGCCCCACGTCTCGAACGGCGCGATCCGGTAGGTGTTCCAGTTGTCCCGGCGCCACTGCGCCCAGCTCGTGGGCCACTGCACGTCGGTGCACTGGACCGCGTTGTACACGGCGAACCCGTTGTCGTCACCGGGCGAGTCGCCGCTCTGGTACCAGTCCACCACCCCGGTGGCGTCGCCGTTGTTCACCCAGCCGGCGAACGCGTCGGCCAGGCTCAGCCAGACGATCTGGTAGTAGCCGGCGTAGAGGAACACGTCGTTCCACTCGTCCGGCCCGACCACCCCGCCGGCCGGGTGCTTGCGCAGCTTGGCCTGGGTGCTGTACCAGAGCCGCTCCACCGCACGCTCGCTCGTGCCGAGGTGGTACACGCTGTCGTACTTCGCCAGCCAGCCGAACCAGATCTTGATGTTCCGCTCGAACGCCACGTCCTGGTTGAGGTTGGCCTGGTACCACACCCGGCGCGGGTCCACATTGGAGTCCAGCACCATGCGGCGTACCCGCTGCGGGAACATCGTCGAGTAGACCTGGCCCAGGTAGGTGCCGTAGGAGAAGCCGAAGTAGTTGATCTGCCGCTGGCCCAGCGCCTCCCGGATGCGGTCCACGTCCTTGGCCACCTCGATGGTGGTCATGTGGCGCAGGATCGCCCCGTTGCGGGTGCCGCACGCCGCGGCGTAGGACTGGGACCGGGCCAGCCAGGTGCGCTCCAGCATCCGCGTCACCGGGACGTAGTCCGGCCGGTTCGGGCTGAAGTAGTCGGGCAGGCAGGTCAGCGACGGGATCGAGGAGCCGACCCCGCGCGGGTCGAAGCCGATCCAGTCGTACGGGTCCCCGGCGTGGTTGGGCACGAACTGGCCGAGCGTGGACAGGGTCAGTCCGGAACCGCCCGGCCCGCCGGGATTGGTGATCATGACGCCCTGGTACTGCGAGTCGGGTGTCGTGTGCTTGACCATCGACACCGCGAGCTGGATCTGGGCACCGTGCGGCTGGTTGTAGTCCAGCGGTACGGACAGCATCCCGCAGACCCCACCCGCCGCTACCAGGCCCGCGTCCGTGCAGGGACCCCAGGCGATCGCGGGGGCCGCCTGCCGGGTGGGCGCCGCCGGCGCCCCGGGCGCCGCGTGGGCGCTCGACCCGATACCGGCCAGCAGTAAGGCGATGGCGCTGCCGATGATGACGGTCTTTCTCATCCGGTCCCCTCTCGTCGGGCGACACCCGACAGACGGTGAAATCACTCGGACACGTTGCGCGCCATCTTAAGCAGGTCAGCGGCCGGCGGGCGCCCCGGCCGCGCAGCTTGTCGCGGCGGCTGCGGTCAGCGGCCCTTCCGGCGATGGCCCTGTCGGTGTGCCCGGCCGGTGCGGGTGCGGACCGGATCGGCCAGCGCGGCCACCAGGTCGGGGACGGCGGCAAGGCTGTGCGCGCTGACCACCGCGTCGCAGTGCGGCAGCGCGGCCGCCATGCCACCCACCAGCGGGCGGTACCGGGCACTCGCGGTGCGCGGGTTCGCCCAGACGATCCGGTACGCGAGGAGCGACAGGCGCGCCATCTCCCGGCCCAGCAGCGCGGCGTCCCCGGTCTCCCAGCCGTCGGAGATGATCAGTACGATCGCGCCGCGCGCCATGCCCCGCCGCCCGTACCGGTCGGTGAAGTCCTTGAGCGCCGCGCCGATGCGGGTACCGCCGGACCAGTCCGGTGCGGTCCGCCCCGCCCTGGCGAGCGCGGCGGTCGGCCGGGCGTGACTCAGCACCCGGGTCAGCCGGGTCAGCTGCGTGGCGAACGTGAACACCTCGGCCCGGGTACCGCCGGCCGCGCAGTACAGCAGCTGGAGCATGGCCCGCGCGTACGGCTCCATCGACCCCGAGATGTCGCAGAGCACCACCAGCCGGCGTGGCTTGTCCCGGGCAAGCCGCTTCGCCAGGCGCAGCGGGTCGCCGCCGGTACGGTGGGCCCGGCGCAGCGTGGTGCGCAGGTCCACCCGCCGCCCGTACCCGACCGGCCGGGTGCGCCGCGACCGGCGCGGCGGGGTGGCCAGCCGCAGCTGGCTCATGGCGCGGGCCAGGTCCAGCAACTCCTCCGGGCTGCACCCGGCGAAGTCCCGGGTGGACAGCCGGTCCTGCGCGCTGGCCGCGGACGGCACCTCGACCGACCGGTCGGCCCGGTCCCGTCCGCCCCGCGCCGTCGGCAGCCCGGACCCGGCCCGCCCCGGCCGGCTCGGTGCGGCCGGACCCCGCTCGCCGGCCGGCGGGCGAGGGGCGGCGGGCGGCAGGGCCGGCGCGTTCGGGTCGCCGCGCTCGGCGATGTCCTCGACGCCGCCGAAGACCGCGTCGAAGACCCGGTCCAGCAGCTCCGCCTGGCCCGGGTCGCCGGCCAGCGTGGCCCGCGCGCACCAGCGCAGCTGGGCGTTGGTGGCCGGCCGGGCCAGGGTGACCGCACGCGCGAACCGCTCGCACCGGTCCGGGCCGACCGGCAGGCCGGCGTCGCGCAGCAGCGCCCCGAACCGGGCCACAACCTCGGCAAGGTCAGCGCCGCCCTCAGCCGTGCTCGCCTCCGCCAAAGGGCGGCTCCGGCTGCGTTCCCGGCTAGCCATCGGCGACCAGGCTGGCGAGTCCGGCGGCACGCACCGTCTCCTCGTCCTCCGGGTACTTCAGCACGGTGCCGAGGGTGCGCAGGGCGGCGCTCTCGGTCAGCTCGCCCGTGCCGAGCACGCGCAGCGCGACCGCCCAGCTGATCGCCTCCGCCACCCCGGGCGGCTTGGTGAGGTCGAGTGCCCGCAGCCGCTGCACCGACGCGGCGACCTGCCCGGCGAGGTACCCGCCGGCCTCCGGTACCCGCCGGCGCACGATCGCCGCGACCCGCTCCGGCCGGGGATAGTCGATCCAGTGGTACAGGCAGCGCCGGCGCAGGGCGTCGTGCAGGTCCCGGGTGCGGTTGGAGGTCAGCACCGCGAGCGGCGGGGCAAACGCGCGGCGGGTACCCAGCTCCGGGATGGTCACCGCGGCCTCCGCGAGCAGCTCCAGCAGGAACGCCTCGAACTCGTCGTCGGCGCGGTCCACCTCGTCGATCAGCAGCACCACCGGCCGCGGTCCCGGGTGCTGTATCGCGGCGAGCAGCGGGCGGGCCAGCAGGTACTCGTCGCCGAACAGGTCGGCCTCGCGCAACGGTTCGCCGCGCGACTCGGCGAGCCGGATGCCGAGCAGCTGGCGCGGGTAGTTCCACTCGTACAGCGCCTCGGCCGCGCTGAGGCCCTCGTAGCACTGGAGCCGGATCAGCGGGGTGGCGAGCGCGGTGGCCAGCGCCTTGGCCGCCTCGGTCTTGCCGACGCCGGGCTCGCCCTCCAGCAGGATCGGCTGGCCCATGCGCACCGCGAGGAACAGCGCGGTGGCCAGCGGCTCGTCGGCGAGGTATCCGGTGGCGTCCAGGCGGTCCGCCAGCGCGGCGACGTCGGGCAACTCCGTCACGCGTAGCGCTCGGGACTGTCGGCGAACGCGTCCCGGCACCCGGAGCCGCAGAAGTACCAGGTCTTCCCGGCGTGCTCGTGCTGCAGGGCGGTGGGCGTGACGGCCACCGCCATGCCACAGACCGGGTCGACCGCGCTGCCCACCGCGGGTCCCGCCGGCGCCACCGCGACCGGCGCCTTCGGCCGGCTGGCCACGATCTCGGCCAGGATGGACAGCGCCACCTCGGGTGCGGTACGCGCACCGATGTCCAGCCCGGCCGGCGAGTGCACCCGGGCCCGCTCCGGCCCGCCGATGTCCAACGTGGACAGTACCGACGCACCCCGGCGCCGGCTGGCCACCAGCGCGACGTACGGCACGCCGGAGTCCAGCGCCGCCCGCAGTACCGGCTCTTCGTCCCGGCCGTGCGAGGCGACCACCACCGCGCAGGCGTCCGGCCGGACCTCGCGATCCAGCCCGGTCACCACGTCATATCCGAGGGCGCCGCCGAGCCGGGCCAGCGCCTGGGCCACCGGCGCGTCCCCGAACACGTGCACCAGCGGCGGCGGCAGCATCGCCTCCAGGAAGATCTCCAGGGTGCCGCCGGACAGGCACGGGTTGGCGACGGTGACCAGCCCCTCGGCGGCCCCGTCGTCGAGGATCTCGCCGGAGGGCGTGATGCGCAGCAGCGTGGACTCGCCGGTCGACAGCAGCCGCAGCCCCTGCAGCCGCACGGTGGACTCGGCGCAGGAACCGCCGACGAACCCGTCCACCGTGCCGTCGGCGAGCACCAGCGCGCTGTCCCCGGCCTTGGCACTGGTCGGCCGCTGCGCCCGCACCACCGTGGCGAGGACGAACGGCGTCCGCTCGGTCCGCAACCGCTGCACCCGCCCCAACAACTCACTCGTGGTCACCCGACCTCCCGCACCCGTCGGCCGTGCGCAACTTCATTGACGTTGCGGTGTTGGCAGGGGCCGGACACCGCAACGTCAATGACGCGTGGATCTTGGACCGTCATGTGATGGCGAGGTCGGGGCGGAGCGGGTTGCCCTGGATCGCGCGCCAGACGGCCGCGGGGGTCAGGGGCATGTCGGCGTGGCGTACGCCGAACGGCTTGAGCGCGTCCATGACCGCGTTGACCACGGCGGCCGGGGAGCCGACGGTGGCCGACTCGCCCACGCCCTTGGCCCCGATCGGGTGGTGCGGCGAGGGGGTGACCGTCTCGCCCAGCTCCCAGGACGGGCACTCCATGGACGTGGGCAGCAGGTAGTCCATGAAGGAGGCGCCCAGGCAGTTGCCGTCCTCATCGAAGGCGATCAGCTGCATCAGCGCCATGCCGATCCCGTCCGCGAGCCCGCCGTGCACCTGACCCTCGACGATCGTCGGGTTGATCCGCACCCCGCAGTCGTCGACCGCGACGAACCGGCGCACTGCCACCTGGCCGGTGCCGGCGTCCACGTCCACCACGCAGATGTACGCGCCGAACGGGAACGTGAGGTTGGGCGGGTTGTAGACGGTGGTCGCGTCCAGGTGGCCCTCGACACCCTCTGGCAGCTCCAGGCTGGAGTGCGCGGCGAGCGCGATCTCCTGGATCGTCCTGCCCTGGTCGGGGTCGCCTTTGACGAAGAAGCGGCCGGTGCCATCTGGTGAGCGGCCCCAATCCAGATCGTCGGGGGAGACCTCCAGCATCGCGCCGGCCACGATCCGGGCCCGCTCCCGTACCTTCCGGGCCACGATCGCGGTCGCCGCGCCGGACACCGGCGTGGAGCGCGAGCCGTAGGTACCCAGGCCGAACGGGGTCTGGTCGGTGTCCCCGTGCACCACCTCGATGTCGTCGGGGGAGATGCCCAGCTCCTCGGCGACGATCTGCGCGTATGTCGTCTCGTGCCCCTGTCCCTGGGTCTGCACCGAGATGCGCAGCACCGCCTTGCCGGTGGGGTGGACGCGCAACTCGGCACCGTCGGCCATGCCGAGGCCGAGGATGTCCATGTGCTTGCGCGGCCCCGCGCCGACCGCCTCGGTGAAGAAGCTCAGCCCGATCCCGGTCAGCCTGCCGGAATGGTCGCCGGCCGCCCACCGCGAACGTTGCGCGGCCTGCTCCCTGCGCAGCTCGTCGTAGCCGGCCATGTCCAGGGCGAGGCGCAACGCGCGCGGGTAGTCGCCGGAGTCGTACTCCCAGCCGGTCGGGCTCGGGTACGGGAACTGCTCGGGCCGCAGCAGGTTGCGCATGCGCAGCTCGGCCGGGTCGGCACCCAGCTCGTACGCGAGCACGTCGACCAGCCGCTCCACCAGGTACGCCGCCTCGGTGATCCGGAACGAGCAGGCATACGCGACGCCGCCCGGCGCCTTGTTCGTGTACACCCCGGTGACCTCGCAGTGCGCCGCCTCCAGGTCGTACGAGCCGGTGAACACGTGGAAGAAGCCGGCCGGGTACTTGGTGGGCTGGGCGGTGCCGTTGAAGGCCCCGTGGTCGGCGATCACCTTGACCCTTACCGCCCTGATCTTGCCGTCCCGCGTCGCCGCGACCTCCCCGTGCATGTGGTAGTCGCGGGCGAAGCCGGTGCTCATCAGGTTTTCCGAGCGGTCCTCCACCCACTTCACCGGCTTGCCGGTGACGATCGACCCGACGATGGCGCAGACGTACCCGGGGTAGATGGGCACCTTGTTGCCGAAGCCGCCGCCGATGTCCGGCGCGATCACCCGGATCTTGTGTTCGGGCAGCCCGGCCACGAGCGCGTACACCGTGCGGTGCGCGTGCGGCGCCTGCGTGTTGCACCAGATCGTCAGCTTGCCACTCACCCGGTCGAAGTCGGCCACCGCGCCGCAGGTCTCCAGCGGCGCGGGGTGCACCCGCGGGTAGAGCACGTCCTGGCTGACGACGACCTCGGCGTCGGCGAACACGGCGTCGGTGCGCTCCCGGTCGCCGGCCGCCCAGTCGAAGATGTGGTTGTCGGCCTTGCCCTCCTTGTCGTCGCGGATGACCGGTGCGTCCGCGTCCAGCGCCCGCCGCGCGTCGATGACGCTGGGCAGCGGCTCGTACTCGACGTCGATCAGCTCCAGCGCGTCCCGCGCGGCGTACCGGTCCTCGGCGACGACGAACGCGACCTCCTGGCCCTGGAAGCGCACCTTGTCGGTGGCGAGTACCGCCTGCGTGTCGTAGGACAGCGTGGGCATCCAGGCGAGCTTGAGCCCCTCCAGTGTCGTGCCGGTGATGACCGCCTTCACCTTCGGGTGCGCCTCGGCCGCCTTGGTGTCGATGGACACGATCCGGGCGTGCGCGTAGGGGCTGCGCAGGACCGCGCCGTGCAGCATGCCGGCGAGCTGGATGTCGTCGACGTACGTGCCGCGGCCGCGGATGAACCGCGCGTCCTCCTTGCGGTGCATCCGCCCGAACCCCATGGGCGTCGTGACGGGCTCTTCCACCGTGGTCATGCCGCCACCTCACTCGCACAGCTCGCGAGGCGCCGGCCTGACTTGCTTGCTGTGCCCTCGCGCAAGCGCTCGGTCATGATGCGCTCACCTCCTCGGTAACGGCGGAGTGCGCGGCCGCCCACTGGATGGACCGCACGATGTTCTCGTAGCCGGTGCAGCGGCAGGACTGCCCGGAGATGGCCTCCCGGATCTCCGCCTCCGACGGGTCCGGGTTGCGGTCCAGCAGCCAGCGCCCGGTGAGCATCATGCCGGGGGTGCAGAAGCCGCACTGCAGCCCGTGGCACTCGACGAAGCCCTGCTGCACCGGGTCCAGCACGCCGTCGCGCTCCAGCCCCTCGACCGTGCGGACGTCGCGGCCGTGGGCCATGACCGCCAGGACAGTGCAGGACTTCACGGGTACGCCGTCCAGGTGCACCGTGCACACGCCACAGTTGGACGTGTCGCAGCCCCAGTGCGTGCCGGTCAGCCCGAGATCGTCGCGCAGGAAGTGGACCAGCAGCAACCGGGTGTCCACCTCCCGGGTGTACTCCTGGCCGTTGACCGTTACCGAGATCTGCACGTCATGCCTCCAGTCCGTGGGCTCGTGCCGCGGCCCGGCGCAGCGCGCGCGTGGTCAGCTCGCCGGCCAGGTGCCGCTTGTAGTCGACCGGGCCGCGCTGGTCCGCGGCCGGTTCGCAGTGCGCCGCGGCGATCCGGCCGGCCTCGGCGAAACTGTCCTCGGTGGCCGGCGCGCCGCGCAGGAACTGCTCGGCCTCGGCCGCGTGGAAGTGCGCCGCGCCGACCGCGGTGAGCCCGATCCCGGCGTCGGTCACCGTGTCACCGGACAGCCACAGCGCCGCGCCCGCGGCGGCCACCGCCCAGTCGCCCACCCGGCGCTCCACCTTCTGGTACGCCGAGCCACCGCCCGGGCGCACCGGTACCCGCACCTCGAGCAGCAGCTCGCCGGGCTGCACCACGGTCTCGTACGGGCCGACGTGGAACTCGCGCACCGGTACCGACCGGACGCCGGACGGGCCCTGGATCACCGCGGTCGCGCTGACCGCCGCGAACGCCGCGGACAGGTCCTCCGACGGATCGGCCTGGCACAGCGAGCCGCCGACCGTGCCGCGGTTGCGCACGATCGGGTCGGCGATCACCCGCTCGGCGTCGGTGAAGATCGGGTAGTGCTCGGCCACGACCGGCGAGGCGAGCAGGTCGGCGTGCCGGGTCATCGCGCCGATGCGCAACTCGTCGCCGGCGAGCCGCAGGTAGGACAGTTCGGTCAGGTCGTTGATGTCGATCAGTGCCTCGGGTCGGGCCAGGCGCAGCTTCATCATCGGGATCAGGCTGTGCCCGCCGGCCACCACCTTGGCCTCGTCACCCCACCGGGCCAGCAGCGCGAGCGCATGCTCGACGCTGGTCGCCCGTTCATACTCGAAGTGCGCCGGTACCTGCATGAACGCCTCCCAGCAATGCGCGGCCAGCAGGCGCTGGACCGCGTCGGCCTGGCGCCATCCTGCGCGGCAATCCGGCCCTCATCAACACGCCGATAACCATTCGGTTAGGCGCGCCGGCCAGGCGGCTTTGGCAGCGGCGGGTGTCGAGTGAGATTGTTTCGTTATGACGCTCACGCAGCTCGGCGCGTTCGTGCTGGTGGCGCGGCTCGGCTCGGTGCGAGCCGCCGCCGACATGCTGGGGGTGAGCGAGCCGGCGGTGTCCCGGGCGCTGGCCGCGTTGCGCCAGCACATGGGCGACCAGCTCGTGGTGCGCGGCTCCGACGGGATGGCGCTGACCGAAGGGGGCAGCCGGCTGTTCGGCATCGCCTCGCAGATGGTGGCGCTGGGTGCCGAGGCCGAGGCGGCGGTACGCGCCGGCCAGGGCGCGCCGGCCCGGCTGCGGCTGCTGGTCAGCGCCACGATCGCCGAGTTCATCGCGACTCCGCTGGTCGAGGCGTTCAGCCGGCGTTGGTCCGGGGTGTTCGAGACCTCGTTCGGGGTGGCCACCGCCGCGGAGATGCGGGTGCTGCTGCCCGACCGGCTGGCCGACGTCGCGCTCGGCCCGGACCTGGGCGGCGACCCGAGCCTGGGGCTGGTCTCGGAGCCGGTGCTGCGGTACCGGATGGTGGTGGTGGGCGCGCCGCGGCTGCGGCCCGCCGGCAGCCCGAGCCGGTGGCAGTGGCTGGTCGACCCGTCCGGTACCGACCCGGACAGCGACACCGGCCGGCTGCTGCGCGAGTTCCGGGTACCCGAAACGCACATCCGGGTCTTCCCCAACCAGACCGCGGCGTGGGCCGCGGCGGCCGACGGCTCGGGCGTCGCCCCCGCGGTCTTCAGCCTGGTCAGCAGGGAGCTGCGGCGCGGTGAACTGTCCATCGTGGACACTCCCGGGACGCCGGTCAACGGTTGCTGGCAGGTGACCACGCTGCGCCCGGACCGCCGGTCGGAACCGGCCGGGCGGATGCGCAACTTCCTCGCGACGCCCGACGCGATGCAGCTGATGTGCTCGCCGGGCGCGGGGGTGCCGCCGTCCCGGTTCCGGCCGCCGGTCTACGTGACGATCTGGAGTTGACAGCGGGGGCGGCCGTCCGGTGGAGGGGGCAGCCCGGTGCGCCGTCCCGCGGGGTGTCCGGACACCCCATAGGAGTATGTCGACTTTTCGGTGGTGGGATGGGTCGCTTTCTCCACCCCGCGCCCATCAGGTCTCTTCGGGCCAACCGTACGGGCTATGGCGATATTGGTGGGAGTGGGCGAACGTACCCGTAGTACTCGATTCGTCACGCCATCACTGTCTCGCGAGCTAGGAGGCGTCGTGTCGACGCATGTGATTGTCCGGCGGGTGGGCGCGTTAGCGACGCTCACGCTCGCCGCGCTTGGACTGTCCATAGTGGATCCAACAGTCGCCACCGCCGCCGGACCCGTCGGATACGTCCGTCTCGCCCACCTATCGCCGGACACGCCGGACGTGGACGTCTATCTCAACACGGTCGGCAGCAGCGCGGCCCCCAAGGTCTTCCCGGGCGTCGGGTACGGCGTGGTCTCCACGTACCTGACCGTGCCCACCGGCACCTACGCGGTGGCGATGCGCGGGGCCGGCGCACCCGCGTCCGATCCGCCGGTGCTCACCACGAACGTGACGGTCGCCGCGGGCAAGGCGTACACGGTCGCCGGCGTCGGGCGCCACGCCGACCTGGGACTGCGCGTGATCCCCGACGACCTCACCCCGCCGTCGGGCAGCAGGTCGAAGGTGCGCATCGTGCAGGCGTCGGTGCACGCACCGGTGCTCAGCGCCGCCATCTCCGGCGGGAACACGATCGCCAGCGACATCGCGTTCGCGACCACGACCGGCTACTACGAGGTCACGCCCGGCCGGTGGACGCTGCGGGTACGGGGCACGAACAACGGCCCCACCAGTACCGTGTCGGTCCACCTCCAGCCCGGTGACGTGTACTCGCTGCTGGTGCTCGACGCGAAGTCGGGCGGCGGCCTGACCGCGCAGTTGCGGGTGGACGCGGCGATGCGCGGCACGATGCCCAACGGCGGCGTGCCGACCGGCGCGGGTGGCACCCAGCGCGACCCGCTGACCCCGGTGCTCCTGGGCGCGGCGTTGCTGGTCGTGCTGAGCGCGGCCGGGATCACCGGGTACGGGATGCGCCGGCAGCGCGCCCGTACACGTGAGGTGGGGAGGGTTCCGGCACGGTGACGGAAAGCGGGTCCAGGATGGGCGCCCGGCCCCCTCGGGGTGGGCCGCGCGCCTTCATCCTGCTCGCTCTCGTCGAGTGTGTGGTGGCCGTCCTGGGCTTCGCCGCCGGCGTGGCGGTGACCACCGCGGTCGTGGCCCGGCCCGCAATGGCCTGGTTCGCCCCGTCCACCGCCCGACCGGCCGCCGTCCCGGCCGGCGTCGCGGGTGTGGGGAGCGGGGTCCAGGGGGAGGATCCGGTGGCCGGGCCGGCGCCGGACCGGATCCGCATCCCGGCGATCGGGGTGGATTCGGCGCTGGAGGCGCTGCACCTGGACGCGGCCGGCGGGCTGGCGCCACCGCACAACTACGGCCAGGCCGGCTGGTACGCCGACGGGACGCCGCCCGGGCAGGTGGGCCCGGCGGTGATCGCGGGGCACATCGACTCGACACGCGGGCCGGCGGTGTTCTACCGGCTGGGCCAGTTGCACCCCGGCGACCTGATCGAGGTGGCACGCGCCGGCCGCTGGCTGGGCTTCCGGGTGGTCGCGGTCGACCGGTACCCTAAGAAGGCCTTCCCCACCGCCGCCGTGTACGGACCGACGCCCGACCCGCAACTGCGGCTGATCACGTGCGGCGGCGCGTTCGACCGGACGCGTAAGTCCTATGTGGACAACACCGTGGTGTACGCGGTCGCGGCGTGACGTGGGGGGTGGTGGGGAGCGGATGTCTCTCGCGCAGACCGTTGTGGCCGGCCGGTACCGGCTCCTGCACCAGCTCGGTGTCGGCGGCATGGGCCGGGTGTGGCTGGCCCGCGACGAGATGCTCGGCCGCGACGTGGCGGTCAAGGAGGTGGTACCGCCGCCCGGCCTGACCGCCAGCGAGCGGGTGCAGACCCGGCTGCGCACGCTGCGTGAGGCGCGCACCGCGGCCCGGCTCAACCACCCCAACGTCGTGAAGATCTACGACGTGGTGCAGTCCGAGACGACGCCGTGGATCGTGATGGAGTACGTGCACTCGCGGTCGCTGCACGAGGTGCTCACCGAGGACGGCCCGCTGGAGCCGGAGCAGGCGGCGCGCATCGGGCTGGCGATCCTGGCGGCGCTGACCGCGGCGCACCAGGCCGGGGTGCTGCACCGCGACGTCAAGCCGGGCAATGTGCTGCTGGCCGACGACGGCCGGGTGGTGCTGACCGACTTCGGGTTGGCCACGTTCGACGGCGGGGAGAGCGCGCTGACCATGCCCGGGCTGGTGTTCGGCTCGGTGCGGTACGTGCCGCCGGAGCGGGCCCGGGACGGCACGGCCACGGCCGAGTCGGACCTGTGGTCGTTGGGCGCCACGCTGTACGCGGCCGTGGAGGGCCGGTCGCCTTACGCGCGCACCAGTGCCATGGCCACCTTGACCGCGCTTGCCACTGCGCTGCCCGACCCGCCGCGTCGGGCCGGCCCGCTCAAGCCGGTGCTGGCCGGGCTGCTGCGGCGCAACCCGCGGGACCGGCTGCGCCCCGACGACGTACGCCGGATGCTGCAACGGGTGGCCGCCGCCGACACCGGGCGGCAGCGCGGGCGCTCGCGGCGCAACAAGCGGCGGGTACCCGTCGACCTCGGCCCGGCCATCAGCCCGTCCATCTCGGCGGATCCGGGCGGCGCCAGCGGCAGTCCGGCGCCGCCCAGGGCGGAGCCGCCGTCGCCGTCGCCGTCGCCGTGGCCGGGGCCGGGGAGCATCCGGCCCGGCGTACCGGTCGATGGCATGATCATGGTGGATCCGGTGGTGGCCATGGAGTCGGCGGTGTCCGCCGCTCCCACCGAACGGGTCGATCCCGGCAACGGGCCCACCACCGTGCTGCCGAGCTCCGCACCGCCGGCCCGGCGCGACGGCGGGCCGGTGCTGCCGCCCCTGCGCACCGCACTGGCGCCACGGGGCCGGCGCTGGGTGATCGCCGGTGTGGCCGCAACCCTGGTGCTGGCGGTGTCCGGTGCGCTGGCCGCCGCCGCGACCAACCAGCGGCACGGCGCCGGGAACGCGGCCGGGACGACCTCGTCGCCGCGCCACTCGGCGTCGGTACCCGCGGCGACCGTGGTCCAGCCCGATCCGGTGCTGCGCGACACGGCCTGCCCGACCACCGGCGCCAGCGCGTTCACGCCCACCAGCGCGCGGCCCGGCTGGTACGGGCTGCTGGCCGGCTGGCAGTGGTACCGCGACCCGGGCGGGTACCGGGTCGCCGCACCCGCCGGCTGGCAGGTGTACCGGGGCCTCGACGGGCTGTGCTTCCGGGAACCCGACGGCGCCCGGGTGCTCGGCGTGATGACCTGGCACACGTCGCAGAGTCCGATGCAGCACGTGACCGCGCGCGAGCGCGACATCGTGGCCCAGGTGAAGCCCGACCGGTACCACCAGATCCGGATCACGCCGGCCAACTACTACCAGGGAGCGGCCGACTGGGAGTTCGCGTTCGTCAACGGCGCGGGAGTGCCGATGCACGCGGACACCAGGGACTTCCTCGTCGCCCCCGGCCGCGGGTACACCATCGTGTGGTGCACCCAGAACTTCGACTGGGACGTCAACCAGAACTACTTCCTCATGATCCTGGCCAGCTTCGTCCCCTAGAACTCGGCGTCGGTCGGCAGGCGGCGCACCTGGCCCAGGTAGGAGTCCAGCTCGCCGGGCTCGAAGCGGCAGGTGCCCAGCGCGTGCCAGAACTGGCCCGCCGCCTCACCTTCGATCTTGTACCGGCCGTCCGGGCTCAGCGCCGCCCAGCCGTCGGGCATGCCCACCAGGGTCAGCCGCAGCCGCGCCCGGGGCGGGTCGGCCACGTCCCACAGCCGCACGGTACCGTCGTCGCTCGCGCTGGCCAGCAGCGTGCTGTCCGGGCTGAACGCGACGCCCCACACCCGCCTGGTGTGCGCCGAGAGCACCGCCAGCGGCTGCCCGGTGCGCGGGTCCCACAGCCGGATGACCAGGTCCTCGCCGCCGGTGGCCAGCACGTTGCCGTCCCGGCTGAACGCCGCCGACCACAGCCGGCCGGTGTGCTCGGTCAGCAGGTGCAGCCGCTCGCCGCTGCCCGGGTCCCAGAGGCAGGCGGTGCCGTCGTTGCTCGCGCTGACCAGCAGCCGCCCGTCCGCGCTGAACGCGACCGCGTACACCCGGTCGGTGTGCTGGGCGAGGGTCGCGCGCAGCTGGCCGGTACCCGCCTCCCACAGCCGCACCAGCCGGTCGTCGCAGCCGGTGGCGACGGTCTCGCCGTCCGGACTGAAGGCCACCGAGCGGACCCGGCCGCGGTGCTGCCCCAGCGTGACGAGATGCCGGCCGGTGGTCCGGTACCACAACCGGACCGAGTCGTCGTCGTTCGCCGTGGCCAGCACGTCCCCGTCCGGGCTGAAGCTCTCCGCCCAGACGTGGTCGGTCTCCACGTTCAGCTCCCGCTCGTCCGTCCGGGTGTCGGTGTTCCACAGGTGCACCCCGCCGTCACCGCTGGCCGCCGCGAGCAGGTGGCTGCCGGGGCAGAACACGGAGGAGATCAGCCGGTCGGCGGTGCCGCTCAGCTGCCCGGTCGACTGGCCGGTGCGCGGGTCCCACAGCCGGACGACCCCGTCGTTGCCGCAACTGGCCAGCATCGCGCCGTCGTCGCGGAAGGTCACCGACGTGATCCGGCGGCCGTGGCCCCGCAGCACGTGCTGGCACTGCCCCGTGGTGGTGTCCCACAGCCGGGTGCTGCCGTCGTTGCTGCTGGTCACCAGCTGGCCGCCGGTGGGCCGGAAGGACACCGGCCAGACCGAGCCGCGGTGGCCGGACAGCTCGTGCCGGACCTGGCCGCTGCCCGGCTCCCAGAGCCGGACCACGCCGTCGCTGTCCGCGGTCGCCAGCACCTCCCCGCCGGGACCGAACCGGACACTGTAGACGGCCCCGCTGTGCCGGGACAGTACCCGCAGCGCGTGCCCGGTCGACACGTCCCACAGCCGTACCGCGCCGTGCGTGTCCCCGGTCGCGAGCACGGTCCCGTCCGGGTGGAAGTCCAGCGAGTACACGTGGCCCTCGTGCCCGCGCAGCCGGTACCGGGGCTCGGCCGTGGCCGCGTCCCACAGGCGCAGCGCCCCGGCCCGCCCGGCGGTGGCCAGCGTCCTGCCGTCCGAGCTGTACGCGAGCCGGTACACCACGTCCCCGCCGCGCACCTCGCGCAGCAGCGCGCCGGTACCCGTGTTCCAGATGCGCACCACTCCGTCGTTGTCGCTGGTGGCCAGCGCCCCGCCGGGGTGGAACGCGATGCTCCAGATCGGCGCGGCGTGCCCGGGCAGCTCGTGGCGCAGCGCGCCGGTACCCGTGTCGTAGAGCCGGACCAGGCCGTCGCCGTCGCCGACCGCGAGCAGCGGCCGGTGCGGGCTGACCTCCATCGGCCACACCCAGTCCCGGAAGCCGTGCAGCACGTGGCGCGCGTCGCCGTGGTCGGCGTCCCACAGCCGCACCGTCTCGTCCGCCGAGCCCGTGACGAGCAGGTGCGCGGCCGTGTCGTAGGCGACCGCGTACACCCGGTTGCGGTGGCCCTGCAGCGTGCGCACCGGCAGGCCGGAGGCGACGTCGCAGATCAGGACGCCACCGTCGTCGCTGCCGATCGCCAGCGTCCCGCCGTCCGGGCTGTACGCGACGGGGGACGGCAGCCGGCCCGGCTCGTACCCGTACGAGACGCCCACGGCCGGGGGAGCGAGGCTGGGCGTGACCGGCCGGCGCGGCGCGATCGCCGCACCGCGCAGCTCGGGCGCCTGCGCCAGCGCCGGGTCGGCCGTCACGTCGATCAGCGCCGCGCGCCGCCACACGCTGCCGGTGACCGAGACGCCGCGCAGGTCGGCACGCAGCAGCCGGGCCCCGGTCAGGTCCGCCTGCGCCAGGTCCGCCCCGGTCAGCTTCGCCTCGTCGAGCCGCGCGCCGGCCAGCCGCGACCCGCGCAGGACGGCCCGGCTCAGGTTGGTGCCGACCAGCCGGGCGTCGCTCAGGTCGGCCCCGGTCAGGTCGGCGTCGGCCAGTTCCCGGTGGGACAGGTCCTCACCGCGCAGCGAGGCGCCGCGCAGGTCGGTACGGGCCGGCTGGCGCAGCCGCGCGGACAGCCGCAACGCGTTGGCCCGGGCGGTCTCGCCGGCGTCGCTGTCCGGCGCGACGGCGGCGGCCAGCCACGCCTGGCAGCGCGCCACCTCCGCCAGGTCGCAGAGGAAGTCGATGGTCAGCGCGGACAGCGGCCGCCGGTGCAGCGCCGGCGGGTCCTCGCCCCGGTCCAGCTGCG
This sequence comes from Micromonosporaceae bacterium, assembly GCA_039649115.1. Lineage (GTDB taxonomy): Bacteria > Actinomycetota > Actinomycetes > Mycobacteriales > Micromonosporaceae > DATEJJ01. Next base: position 24,138 of record JBBWZQ010000001.1, read on the forward strand.
CCGCGATCTCGTTGGCCACCAGCCACTCCAGCACCGAGCTGTGGATGAAGCCGAACAGCCCCTCGTCCGTGCGTACCAGCAGGCTGCCCGCGCCCACCGCGTGCGCCGCCTGGTGCTGCGAGAGCTGCGCGTCGGCCAGGTCGGTCAGGCCGGACGCCACGTCGGTCAGCTCCGCCAGGCGCAGGAACGACTCGTTGCCCTCCCACAGCCGCATGGCCAGCGCGGTGACCGCCTGCCAGATCTGCTCGCGGGCGAGGCTGACCGGCGCGCCCGGCACGCCGCCCGCCCGGCGCTGCTCGAAGTCCAGCCAGGAGTCGAGGATCTCGCGGTACAGCGTCGCCGCGCTGATCGTGTGGCTGGCGCGGGCCACCGCCTCCAGCCGCTGCGCGGGCAGCTCCGCGATGAAGCTGAGCATCCGCGGGTTGCGGGACAGGCCGAGCAGGTCGGAGATGCCGCCGAGCAGCTCCAGCCGGGTGTCGGCCGCCCGCTCGTCGCCCTGGTACCGGTTGACGAGAAACGCGCGGATCTGCGGCGGGGTGAACTCCTGCACGTCCAGCACCCGCCGGTGCGGCAGCAGGCCGACCCGCTCGCCGAGCGCGGTGAACACCTGGGATCTGGTCTTGAAGTGCTGGGTGCGGCTGGCCACCACGATCTTCGCGGCCCCCTCGGCGGCCTGCAGCAGCGTCTCCAGATGGTCGGCCGCCCGGTCGTAGCTGACCCGGGCGACCAACTCGTCGAAGCCGTCGAACAGCAGTGCGATCCGGCCCTGGCGGAGCATGTAGCGGAACGCCTTGAGGTCGATGACCTCCTCGCCGTGGTTGGCCAGGTGCGCGGCGACCAGCCCGTCGACCGAGTGCGCCTTGTCCAGCGCCTTCAGCTCCACCAGGATCGGCGTCAGGTCGGGCGCCGCGGTGGCCAGCCGCCGGGCCAGCTCGCGCAGCGCGAAGGTCTTGCCCCGGCCGAAGTCGCCGAGCAGCAGCACGAAGCGACCGTCCGGGGTGGACAGCAGGCGCAGCAGCTCGGTCACCAGGTCGTCGTGCACGTCCTGGTCGGCGCCGACCAGGTGCCGGTACCGCTGCGGCACGTACAGGTCGGGCGGGTACAGCCGGTCGTGCTGCAGCCGGGCGGTCTGCGCCGCGACGTAGGAGCGCAGGTCGAGCAGGCCCTGGAACTCGGCGAAGCTGTGCAGCCGCACGCCGCGCCGGGCCGCCTCCTCGTACAGGCTGCGCGCCACCCGCTCGCCCTGGTACACCAGCTCGGAGCCGATCTCCGGGTTGGCCGCGTGCACCCGCCGGACGAAGCGGTCCACCTCGTCCGGGCTCGGCGTGCCGAGGTGGCCGGCGACGCGCTGCTGGCGGACGAAGCCGTCCTCCCGGAACGTGACCAGCAGGTGCGGCGGCTCACCCGGTACCCGCCGGATCACCACCCGCTCGTGCCGCGCCTCGCACACCTCGGCGAGGCGGTCGAGCAGCGCCTGGCCCGGGTCCGCCGGCTGGTCCCGCGCCACCGGCTCCTCGGGCGGCCGGTCCATGGTGGCGGGTTCGGCGGCGCCGGGCTGGCTCGGGATGCGCGGCTGCGCGGGCGGCGCGAACGTCGCGGCGGCCCGGTCCCACCGCTGCCGGGTCTGCTCGCCCAGGCCGCCGTCGGCGCCCAGCACCCACCGTGTCGTGGCGTCCGGCCCGAACCGCAGCACCTGCGCCCGGTCCTGGGGCGGCACCGTGAGGACCGGCACGGCCAGCTCGTCGGGCGGCCGGGCCGGCCGGTTCTCGCACAGCACCGCGTTGAGCATCGGCGCGATCAGCCGGTTGAACGTGGCCCGGTCGCGCACCGCCTCGGTCTCGCCGAGGGCCTCCGCCGTGGCCGAGGCCGCGCCGGGGGCGTGCGCCATGACTCCCAACCGGAGCCACTGCGTCTGCTGGTACGGGCGCAGCCACTGCGCGAACCACGCCGCCTGCGCCTCGCCGACCCAGCCGTACCGGTCCTCCTCGCGGTGGCTCTCCGCGATCGTGGAGTTGAGCCCGGCCAGCACGACCTGCAGGTCCGGTACCGCGTACAGGGTCCACGGCTGCTCGCTGTCGAAGACCGGCTCGTCCAGGCCGTGGTACAGCTCGTCGAACAGCCGGGCGTAGTGCCGCCACTTGGGCCAGTACGGCGGCTGCGGATCGACGTCGTCCGCCTCGCAGTTGGCGAAGTACGCACGGCTGGCCGCCCGGTTCACGTCCCGGCTGCCCGGTACGATCACCAGCCGGTGCGGCTCCAGCCCGACCAGCACCCGCAGGCCGGTCAGGAAGTTCAGCGCGTCCTCGAACTCGCGCGGGCTGCCCGACTCGGTGAGGTTGCCGGACACCACGATGAGGTCCG
>JBBWZQ010000021.1:0-14690 GCA_039649115.1 Micromonosporaceae bacterium
CGCTTCCGATACTGACTCACCGCCGTCGCCCGGTTGGTGCGCGAGGACGGCGTCGGCCCCGTCGGACGTCCGTAATACACACGTCAGGGCAGGTGGCGCAGCGACTCCACGCCACCTGCCGCGCTACCGCACGCCGGACTCGCCCAGCAACTCACGCGTCAGCTCATCGACGTCGATGCCAGTCATCCCCCGTGACGCGAACCACGTGGCGACGTTCTGCACGTCCCGGTGCACGAACCGCGCACCGTGCGGATTCGACACCACGTCGACCACCTGCGGTAGGTCGATCAGGACCAGCCGCCCCTCGTGCACCAGGATGTTGTACGCCGACAGGTCGCCATGGGCGATCTGGCACCGGGCCAGGACCGCCATCGCGTCCATGAGTTGACGCCACAGGTCCACCAACTCCGCCGGCTCCGGACGCAACTGCGCAAGCCTCGGTGCGGCATGCCCACCATCGGTGCCGAGAAACTCCAGCAGCAGCTCGGTGCCGACGATCTGCACCGGGTACGGGACGATCTGTACGCCCAGCCCGGTGCCGACCTCCCAGAGCCGGTACAGGGCAGCGAACTCGGCTGCTGCCCACTGACCGGCGATGATCTCCTTACCGAATCCGGTGCGTTTGGCCATCGCCCGGTTGGTGCGGGACTCCCGTACCCGACGGCCCTCCAGGTACCCGGCGTCCCGGTGGAACATGCGATGCTCGGCCGCCCGGTACCGCTTGGCCGCCAGGAAACACTGCCGGTCGGTGCCGGGTACACCCCGGCGGACGAGCATGACGTCAGCTTCCTTGCCGGTCTTGACCACGCCAAGCTCGGTGTCGACCGCCGCCAGCTCCGTCACAAGCCAATCGGGATACGGCTGCGGGCCCCGCTCGCCCGCCGCGGACAGATCCCAGGTAGACCAACGGTCCCCAGTCTCGGGACTGTTCTGGTCGTCCGGTTCGGGCTCAGGCTCGGATGAGCGCTTCAGATATCGCGGTTCGTCATCGTCGAACCGCCCGCGGCGCCGGCCACGACTGGCACCGTCAAACTCGTTGTCGCACAACGCAGGATGTCCTTCACAGGAGTCGAAACAGGGACAGGCGGAATCCACCGCACGACAATCGCGGTCATCTGCTCATCGCCTCCCTTCGACTCCACCGACACTGGAGGTCGGACATCTGGCGGCCGAGGTACACGCCGGTACGACGCCAGCTTGTCGGCCGGCCCGTCACGGCGCAACCGATTTACCCGGCCAACCCGGCCGGGATCTGCGACCCGACATCGATCGCGAGGACACCGGCGGACAACCCGACAATCAGTCCTCCTATTGGATTCAGCCTGTCCGGGAGCGGACAGGAGTTCGTGATTTCGGCATGGAGCGGCTGACCGGACGGCCAGGAACAGTGGCCATGGGCGAGTGGCGTATCGCGAATCAGCTGAAGTCCAGGACGGCGGCCAGGGCGGCGAGAATGCCGTCGGCCGTGCAGGTCGGGGCGTAGCGGTGCTCGCTCCAGGACCTGCCCCGGTGCAGCCACACGCTGCGCAGGCCGGCCGCCGCCGCGCCGCCGATGTCCGTCTCCGGACCCTCGCCGATGATCCAGGCGCCACCCAGGCGCATCCGGGCGCGCTGCGCGGCGATCGAGAAGATCCGCGGGTTCGGCTTGCTCACCCCGGCCTCCTCCGAGATCACCCAGTCGGCGACGTACCGGTCGAGCCCGGTCTTGCGGATCTTCTCCTCCTGCTGGCGGCTCTCCCCGTTGCTGACCACCACCGGTACCCAGCCCGCGTCGCCGGCGATCTGCAGCGCGCAGGCGACGAGTGGATCCAGGCTCAGGTAGACCATCAGGCCCTCGCGGATCGCCTCCACCAGGTCGAGGATGGAGACCCGCAGCAGGTACCGGTCGCGTACCGCCTCGGCCACGTCCCAGCGCGAGGTGAGGCCGTCGGCGTCCACCGATACAAGCCAGTCGATATCGTCGGGCGGCGCGCCGACCCGGCCCAGTAGCTGGCTTCCCCACGCCCGGAACGCCCGTGCCCTGTCGAGCAGGGTGTTGTCAAGGTCGAGGAGCAACAGTGGCACGCCGGCACCCTACGTGACGAACCATACGGTTAAACAGGTCCTCAGCGTAAAACTGCGTGACTGATCAGTACAACAACAGCGGGACCGGGTACGGGTGAGGCGCCACCGGGCGGTGACGGCCCGCAGAATGATCCCATGCCCTCCGCGTTCTTCCTGCCCGACCAGGACCCCACCCGCTTCCACGCGACCCGCTCGACCGAAGGCCCGTGGACGTCCGAGGCACAGCACGGTGGACCACCGGCCGCGCTGCTCACCCGCGCGGTCGAGCGGCTGCCGTCCACGATCGACGGGCCCACCCAGATCGCCCGGCTGACCTTCGAGATCCTCGGCCCGGTACCGGTGGGCGAGGTGCGGGTGGCGGCCGAGGTGGCCCGCCCGGGCCGGGCCGTGGAACTGGTCGAGGCGTCCCTGACCGCCAACGGCCGGCCGGCGATCCGGCTCCGGGCCTGGCGCATGCGAACGGCCGACCTGGCGCTGCCCGACGGCGTCGCCGGCGCGGGTACCCCGCCGCCCGCGCTGCCCGACGAGTCCGTGGACGTCGACGAGGACCAGTGGGGGTACCTGCGCGCGGTGCAGTGGCGCTTCGTCGCCGGGCACTTCGAGCAGGTCGGGCCGGCACGGGTCTGGACGCGGCTGCGGGTACCGGTGGTCGAGGGCGAGGAGCCGTCCGGCCTGCAGCGGGCGGTCGCGGTCGCCGACTCGGGCAACGGCCTGTCCGGCCTGCTCGACTTCACCCGATGGTGGTTCATCAACACCGAGCTGACCGTGCACGTGTACCGCGAGCCCGCGGGCGAGTGGGTGTACCTCGACGCGCGGAGCAGCCTCGACTCCCGTGGCGTGGGCCTCGCCCAGACCTCGCTGTGCGACCGGCGCGGACCGTTCGGTACCGGCGCCCAGGCGCTGCTGATCGGCCCCAGGTAACGGGCGCATAGCAAGCCGTACGTACGGATTGCAACGCGCAGGTGCACCTGACACGATCGAGCCGTGCCCCGGGTGAGCCAGGACCAGCTCGACGCGCGGCGCCGCGAGATCCTCGCCGGCGCCCGCTCCTGCTTCGCCCGGTTCGGCTACGAGGGTGCCACGGTGCGCCGGCTGGAGCAGGCCACGGGCCTGTCCCGCGGTGCCATCTTCCACCATTTCCGTGACAAGGACTCGCTGTTTCTCGCGGTTGCCGAGGACGACGCGGCGGCCATGGTCGCGACCGTCGCGGAGCACGGGCTCGTACAGGTGATGCGGGACCTGGTCGCCCGCGCCGACGTGGCCGACGTACCCGGCTGGCTGGGCACCCAGCTGGAGGTGTCGCGGCGGCTGCGTACCGACCCGGAGTTCGCCGAGCGGTGGGCGGCGCGGGCGGAGGCGATCAACACCGCCACCCGGGACCGGCTGCGCCGGCAGCGCGAGGCGGGTGTGCTGCGCGAGGACGTACCCGTCCAGACGCTGGCCCGCTTCCTGGAGCTCGCCTACGACGGCCTCGTGCTGCACCTGGCCATGGGCCGCCCGGCCGACCACTTCGGCCCGGTGCTCGACCTCGTGGAGGCCGCCGTACGCAGGCCCGCCAACGGATGAGTGGTACGCCGGGCAGGACCCGGCGGTCGAGGAGGTGATCGGCGTGGCGCGGTGAGCCGTCAGTCGGGATATTCGTCGCGCGGGGGCACCAGCACGACGGGCTCGGGTCCCACGGCGTCCACGTAGGGTACCGGCGAGTCGGCCACCGCGAACTGGGTGTGGTACAGCTCGGCGTAGAGCCCGCCGGCCGCAACCAGCGCGTCGTGGGTACCCCGCTCCACCACCTTGCCGCCGTCCAGCACGAGGATCTGGTCCGCGTCGCGTACGGTCGACAGCCGGTGCGCGATCACCAGGGCGGTACGCCCGGCCAGCGCCACCGACAGTGCGCGCTGCACCGCGGACTCGGACTCCGAGTCGAGGTGCGCGGTCGCCTCGTCGAGGATGACGATGGACGGTGCCTTGAGCAGCAGGCGGGCGATGGCGATCCGCTGCTTCTCCCCGCCGGAGAACCGGTAGCCGCGTTCGCCGACCACTGTGGACAGTCCCTCCGGCAGGCCGCGCACCAGCTCGCCCACCTGCGCCCGGTCCAGCGCGGTCCACAGCTCGCCGTCGGTCGCGTCCGGCCTGGCGTAGCGCAGGTTCTCCTCGATCGTCTCGTGGAACAGGTGCGCGTCCTGCGTCACCACGCCGATGGTGTCGCGCAGCGAGTCGAGGGTGGCGTCGCGCACGTCCACGCCACCGACGAGCACCTCGCCCTCGGTCACGTCGTACACGCGCGGCACCAGCATCGCGGTGGTGGACTTGCCGGCTCCCGAGGGGCCGACGAGCGCGACCATCTGGCCCGGCTCGACGGTGAACGACACGCCTCGCAGCACCGGCTCGCTGACGGTGCGGTCCAGCGCCACGACGTCTTCCAGCGAGGCGAGGGACACCTCCGCGGCGCTCGGGTAGCGGAAGTGCACGTCGCGGAACTCGACGCGGGCCGCGCGCGGCGGCAGCGCGCGGGCGCCGGGCCGCTCGTCGATGCCGGGCTCCAGGTCGAGCACCTCGAACACCCGCTCGAACGAGACCAGCGCGCTCATCACGTCGACGCGCACGTTGGACAGCGAGGTGAGCGGGCCGTAGAGCCGGGTCAGCAGCAGGGCCAGCGTGACGACGGTACCCGCGGAGATCCGCCCGTGCACCGCGAACCAGCCGCCCAGGCCGTAGGTCAGCGCCTGGGCCAGCGAGGCGACGAGCAGCATCGCGACGAAGAACGTGCGGCTGTACATGGCCTGCTGGATGCCGATGTCCCGGACCCGGCGGGCCCGGTCGGCGAACCGGCCGGCCTCGACGTCGGGCCGGCCGAACAGCTTGACGAGCAGCGCCCCGGCCACCCCGAACCGCTCGGTCATGGTGGCGTTCATCTTCGCGTCGAGCTGGTAGGACTCGCGGGTTATCTCGGCCAGGCGCCGCCCGATCCGCCGGGCGGGCAGGATGAAGATCGGCAGCAGGAACAGGGAAAGCGCGGTGACCTGCCAGGACAGGGTGAACATCACGGCCGCGGTGAGCGCCAGCTGGATCACGTTGCTGACCACCCCGGACAGCGTCGAGGTGAACGCCTGCTGGGCGCCGAGCACGTCGTTGTTCAACCGGCTGACCAGCGCACCGGTCTGGGTGCGGGTGAAGAACTGCAACGGCATCCGCTGCACGTGGTCGTAGACGCGGGTGCGCAGGCTGAGGATGATGCCCTCGCCGATGCGGGCCGAATACCACCGGTTGACCAGGGACAGCAACGAATCGGCCAGAGCCAGGGCGGCGATGAGCACGGCGAGGCGCACGACCGTCGCCCCGGCGGCATTGCCACCCCGGGTGATCGCGTTGACCACGCTGCCGGCGAGCACCGGCGTCGCCACGCCGATGACCGCGTCGAGGATCACCGCGATCAGGAACACCGTGATGTCGCGCCGGTACGGGCGGGCGAAGCTCAACACCCTGCGCGCCGTCGCCCGACCGATCTTGCGGTTGCGGATCTCCTCTTCGCGCCGCATGGCGCGCAGCGTCGACCAGCCGCCGCCGCTCATCGGATGCCCCACGTGTCACCTCCCGCGCCCAGTGTGCGCCACCCCCCTGACAACCTCGCCGAGTAACCCCTTTGTTCCCGCCCACTCCTTACCTCTTCACCCGCCCCGCCCGCTCCACGATCCGCACAACTTTCAGTGACATTGCGGTGATGGCAGCCCCCGGACACCGCAGCTCCAATCACGTCGCGGCGCGGGTGCGGGCGAGGCGGGGGGTCAGTCGGTGGGGGTGGCGAGGTCGCGGATGCGGCGGAGTTGCGCGGCGCGTTCGGCGGCCCATTGCCGTTCGGCGGTGCGGTCGCGCGCGCCGGACAGCAGCGCCTTGATCTCGACGACGGCGTTCCGGTCGGCGGACAGCAGCCTGCCGGTCAGCTCCTCGACCGACCGGTCCAGGTCACCCGCGGGCACCACCGCGTTGGCCAGGCCGAGCCGGGTCGCCTCGTCGGCGCCGATCCGGCGCGCGGTGAGGCAGATCTCCAGGGCACGGGCGTACCCGACGAGGTCGACCAGCCGGTCGGTACCGGTCAGGTCGGGTACCAGGCCCAGCGTCACCTCGGCCATCGAGAATTGCACATCCTCGGTGACTATCCGCAGGTCGCAGGCCAGCGCCAGCTGGAAGCCGGCCCCGATGGCGTGGCCCTGCACCGCGGCGATCGTCACCAGGTACGGTCGCCGCAGCCACGCGAAAGCCTCCTGGTATCCGGCGATGCGCTCCGCCGCCTCGGCATCAGCCAGAGCGGCCATCTCGCGCAGGGAACCGATGGCCACCGCGCGATCCAGTCCAGCGGAGAACGCACGCCCTTCGCCGCGCACGACAACCACGCGCACATCACCTGGCATTTCCCGGCCGTACTCACGCAGCTGATCCCACATGGCTGGGGTTTGTGCATTGAGAACGTCGGGCCGGCACAACGAAATCGTCGCAACCGGCCCCGTTCGATCCAGGCGAATACCGTCCGGCGCAGCCGGTGTCACAGCTGGCACCGAGGCGCGCGCGTCGATCCGCTGAGGGGGCGGCTCACGCCTTCTTGCGCCGGCGGGCGCCACCGCGCTGACGCAGCTGTACGCCGGACTCGGTCAGCACGCGGTGCACGAAACCGTACGAGCGGCCGGTGGAGGAAGCGAGTGCGCGGATGCTCTCCCCGGAGGTGTACCGCTTCACGAGATCCTTGGCGAGCGTCTGCCGCTCGGCCCCGACGATCCGGCGACCCTTTTCGGTGCTGGTGGTGGTGCCGGTGGCTGCCATGTTGATTCCTCACGTCCCTATTGAGCGGAGTTGGCGGTCCCACCTATTAGACCGCCTTCGACGATCATGCGCTAGATATCAACGCGAAGCCAACCGACACGCACAGCCGTGTCAGCTACCCGATACCGTGATGCGCCGTGACCAACGATGCGGGAAAACCGGCTGCGGGCCACGGCCTCAGGGCAGTCCGACGGGTACGCGCGCGGGCCCAGTCCGGTTCCGCGCAGGCCCGGTACCGGATAAACGGCCGTGAATTGCGCGACCTACTGGGTTGGTTTGTGCTCGTCGCGATCGGCCTCGCACTCACCACATGGGCGGTGCACTCCGGTGCCCGACTGGGAACAGCCAGTGCACCGTTTCTCGGCCGGTACCGGTTGCAGCTTTCGCCATTGAGTCTGCTCGCCCCGGCGGTTGCCGCGGCGGTCCTGCTGGTGGGCCTGTCCGGCTGGTTCGACCGGGCCCGTTTCGGTGTGGTGCTGCTCGCCTCGTACCTGGCCGGGCTGGCCTGGGCGCTGTCGCTGGTGCTGGTGGACGGGCTCGCCGGGCTGACCAGGTCATTGCTGGATCCGGACAACTACCGTGCCGACCTGGCCGGCGTCGGCAACGACCTGCTCGGGTACCTGCGCACCTACGCCGCGCACACCGCGCACCACTCGCTGGCCGCGCGCGGGCACCCGCCCGGGCCGGTCCTGCTGCTCTGGGTGCTGAACCGGATCGGCATCCGCGACCAGCTCAGCCTCGGCCTGTTCATCACGGCGGCCGGGGTGGCGACGGTACCGCTGGTCCTGGCCGCGGTGCGCGGCGTGTGCGGGCAGGTACAGGCGCGCCGGTACGCACCGGTGCTGATCCTCGCGCCGTACGCCATCTGGGTGTCGGTCAGCATGGACGCGTTCGTCGCGGTCCTCGGCGCGGCGATGGTGGCCGCCGGGGTACGGGCCAGCGCGTCCACCAACCGCGGCATGCGCGCCGGCGGCTGGGCGCTGCTCGCCGGGCTGCTGCTCGGGGTCGCCGCACTCTTCTCCTACTCCGCGGGCTGGCTCGGCCTGTCCCTGGTGTGCCTGTACTTCGCCCGGCGCCGCCCCCTGGTGAACGTCGGTACCGGCCTCGGCGCGCTGCTGCCGATCCTGCTCGTGGACCGGCTCGGCTTCTCCTGGCTGTCCGGGCTGGCGGCGGCGCGGATGGACTTCCAGGCCCGGGTGGAGCCGTACCGCTCGCCGCTGTGGTGGAGCGCGATCAGTGTGGTCGCGCTGCTGCTGGCCACCGGCCCCGCGCTGTACGCGAGCCTGCGCAAGCTGCGCAACACCGCGGGCTGGCCGTTCCTCGCCGGCGCGGCCTGCGCCGTGTTGTTCTCGGTGTTCGCCGGCCTGGCCAGGGGTGGCGTGGAAAACGCCTGGCTGGCCTTCTTCCCGTGGCTGACCGTCGCGGCCGTGGCGCCGGAACGCCAGGCGGGGCCGGCGGTACCGAGCCCCCTGGTGCTCAGCGCGGCCGGCGCCCTGACCGCCGTGATCGTCGAGGCGGTACTGGCGACCCCGTGGTGAATCACGCCAGTTCGACGAGCTCCAGCAGGTCGTCGCTCCACGCGTCCTCGACGCCGTCGGGCAGCAGGATCGCCCGGTCGGGCTTGAGCGCCTGTACCGCCCCCGGGTCGTGCGACACCAGCACGATCGCGCCCGGGTACCGGGCGATCGCGTCGAGCACCTGCTCCCGGCTGACCGGGTCGAGGTTGTTCGTCGGCTCGTCGAGCAGCAGCACGTTCGCGCCGGAGCAGACCAGGGTGGCCAGCGCCAGCCGGGTCTTCTCGCCGCCGGACAGCACGCCGGCCGGCTTGTCCGCGTCGTCGCCGGAGAACAGGAAGGCGCCCAGCAGCCGGCGCAGCTCGGTGTCGGTATGCTGCGGACCCGCCGACCGCATGTGTTCCAGGATCGTGCGGTCCACGTCGAGCGTCTCGTGCTCCTGCGCGTAGTACCCCAGGCGCAGCCCGTGCCCCGGCCGCACTTCGCCGGTGTCCGGCGGCAGCAGCCCGGCCAGTACCCGCAGCAGCGTCGTCTTGCCGGCGCCGTTGAGCCCGAGGATGGCCACCCGGGTGCCCCGGTCCACGGCCAGGTCCACGTCGCAGAAGACCTCCAGGGAGCCGTAGCTCTTGGACAGGCCCTGCGCGGTCAGCGGGGTCTTTCCGCACGGCGTCGGCGTCGGGAAGCGCACCTTGGCCACCTTGTCGCGCGTGCGCTCCTCCTCCAGGCCGGACAGCAGGCGCTCGGCCCGCCTGGCCATGTTCTGCGCGGCGACCGTCTTGGTCGCCTTGGCCCGCATCTTGTCCGCCTGGGCCAGCAGCGCGCCGGCCTTCTTCTCCGCGTTGACCCGCTCCCGGTGCCGGCGCCGCTCGTCGGTCTCGCGCTGCTGCAGGTAGGCCTTCCAGCCGACGTTGTACATATCGATGACCGCGCGGTTGGCGTCGAGGTACCAGACCTTGTTGACGACGGCGTCCAGCAGGTTGACGTCGTGCGAGACGACGATGAGGCCGCCCTTGTGGCCGCCCAGGAAGCCGCGCAGCCAGGTGATGGAGTCGGCGTCGAGGTGGTTGGTGGGCTCGTCGAGCAGGAGGGTACCGCCGCCCGCGGCGCTCGCGTCGCGGAACAGGATGCGCGCCAGCTCCACCCGGCGCCGCTGGCCGCCGGAGAGGGTGCCCAGGGTCTGCGCGAGCACCCGGTCGGGCAGGCCCAGGTTGGCACAGATCCGCGCCGCCTCCGCCTCGGCCGCGTAGCCACCCAGGCCGGCGAACTGGTCCTCCAGGGCGCCGTAGCGGGCGATGGTCCGGTCGTCGGCGTGCTCCGCCAGCGCGACCTCGAGCTTCTGCATGTCGCCGAGCAGCGTGTCCAGCCCGCGGGCGGAGAGCACCCGGTCGCCGGCGCTGATGCCGAGGTCCCCGGTGCGCGGGTCCTGCGGCAGGTAACCGACCGGCCCGCGCCGCTCGACCTGCCCGGTGTACGGCAGGCCCTCGCCCGCCAGCACCTTGAGCGCGGTGGTCTTGCCGGCCCCGTTGCGCCCGACCAGCCCGATCCGGTCGCCGGGCTGCACCCGCAGTGTCGTCCCGGACAGCAGGATGCGGGCACCGGCGCGCAGTTCCAGTCCGGTAGCGGTGATCATGATTGGGATTGCCTCTCGATTCGAATCGGCCTCATCAGGACATACATGGGAGCCGGCCGGGGATCCCGGTCGGCTCCGGGCCGATCAGTCTTCGCAGAGAAGCACGGCCGCCATTCTACCCGGCGTCCGCCGGCCACCCGCCAGTGGATTACCCAACAAGATCATCGGGTATCCGCGGTGCATGAGCCTCAATCCGGATGCGCAGATCGATACCTCGCAGGTGGAGGACACCCGGGGCAGCTCGGGCGGGGGTGGCTTCGGCCGACTGCCCATCCCGACGGGTCGGGGCGGCATCATCGGGCTCATCGCCACCGTGATCGTGCTGCTGGCCGGCGGCGGCTTCGCCGGCAGCCAGATGCTGGGCGGCGGGCAGCCGGGCAACGGCAACCTCAACCAGGAGTGCGCCACCAGCAACCCGGACCGGTTGACCAACCTCGACTGCCGCAACGCGCTGTACATCAACTCGATCCAGGACTTCTGGCAGGACGAGCTGCCGAAGGCGTACGGCATGGCGTACCAGAAGGCGGGCACGGAGTTCTTCTCGGGCCAGACGCAGACCGGCTGCGGGGCGGCGGACAGCGGCACCGGGCCGTTCTACTGCCCGGCGGACCGGAAGGTGCACATCGACCTGACGTTCTACCAGGAGCTGACCAACCGGTTCGGCGCGAAGGGCGAGTTCGCCCAGCCGTACGTGCTGGCCCACGAGTACGGCCACCATGTGCAGGATCTGGTCGGCACGATGGCCAAGGTGAACCGGGCGGAGCAGCAGGGCGGCAGCAGCGCCAACCGGTTCTCGGTGATGCTGGAGCTGCAGGCCGACTGCTTCGCCGGGGTCTGGGCCAAGCACGCCACCGAGACCACCGACGCCGCCGGCCACAAGATCTTCACGGCGGTCGCGGCACAGGACATCCAGGACGCGGTCAACGCGGCCGGCTCCGTCGGCGACGACGCCATCCAGCGCCAGGCCGGTCAGCAGGTCAACCAGGACTCGTTCACGCACGGCTCGTCGGCGCAGCGCGAGCACTGGTTCACCCAGGGGTACCAGACCGGCGACCCCAAGGGCTGCGACACGTTCGCCGGCGCCCTTCCCTAGTTGGACCCGGGCGCGATGATGTCCACCGACGGGAAGTAGGTGCGGTAACGACGAGCGTCCCGGGTCAGCAGCCGATAGCCGGCGATGGCCGCGTGCGCCCCGATGTAGAAGTCGGGCAGCGGCGTCTCCTTGCCACCGCCTCGACGCCGGTAGTTCAGGAATGCCTTGCCCGCGAGGAAGCCGGCCTCATACGGCAGTTCGGCCCGGATGAACACCTCCGGTGGCACCGCGTCGTCGAGTTCCTCCACCGCGGCGAACCCGACCGACACCTCGGCATAGATCAGCGGGTTGATGGCGAGTCGGCCCTCATTCGCAGCCTCGGCGAGTGCTCGCTCAGACCAGGGCGACCAGCGCGAATCCTCGGTCGCGATGTCGAGCAACACGTTGCTGTCCACCAGAGTGACGGTCACTGTCGCCTCGTCAATGCCAGGATCTCGTCGGTGGTCATCCGGCTCCGGGCCCGCCCTCGCAGGCGCGCGACCACGCGGTCGCCCCGTGTCTGGTCCGGATGATCGGCGCGCTTGAGGCGAACGACGGTGTCCTCCACGACGAACTCCACCTCGGTGTCCGGCAGGAACCCGAAGCGTTCCCTGATCTCGGCCGGGATCGTGACCTGCCCCTTGGCGGTGACTCTCATGAAGTCCTCCTACGTAATACTTGTAAGAGTATTACGTAGGCCCCGGGCCGACAACCTGGACTGGTTCAGACTGGTCGGGATCGACGAGCCGGATCCGGATCGCCCGGGACTGGGCCACGGCGGCCCGGAGTACGGCGAGCCTCGGCTCCGCTACCTCCAGGAACCGCTCCGACCGCGCGGCCGCGACGGCCCCCAGGCGCGGGTCGCACAGCACCGCGTCGACCGCCCGCCGGTCCCCGCCGGTGACCACGGCCGCCAGCTCCCCCAACGCCGGCAGCAGCAGCTGGGCCGCGATGTCCGCGCCGTGCCGCGCGGCGGCCTTCGTCTGGTTGTCCCGCCGCCGGGCGAAGCGCTGCTGCGACCAGCCGCCCGCCGCGGTCCGGCCCTGCACGTAGCGGCTGTCCACTTTGGACGCCAGCAGCTCGTCGCCGTCCGCGATCCCCACCGCGACACCGCCGCGCCGGGCCAGCAGGAGCCCGATCCGCCGGTCGGCCGCCGCGATCGAGAGGAACGCGGGCAGGTCCGCCGCGACCGGGGCGCCGGGCGGCGGGTACAGCTCGGCGAGGGTGTCGTCGAAGGCCCGCACCCGCAGGCACCCGCCGTGGGGATCGACCGCGTACGCGCCGTGCCGCTCGGTGAAGCCGGCCAGCCAGCGCGACAGGCGCGCCGGGTCCACCTCGACCCAGCGCCCGCCGCCCGCCGCCGGCCGCCCCGGCGCGCGCTCGTGTCCGGTCACTGTCTCCCTCGCTCCGCGCCGATGCCTCTTCAGGGCGATGCCTCAGGGCGATGCCTCAGGGCGCCGCAACGCTCACCCGCCAACCGTAGTGCGATCCTGTCCCGATGGATCTCGCCGCCACCATCCTGCACCGGCTGGTCGACGTGTTCGCCCCGGCGGGCGATCCGGCCCGGGCGGCCAGCATGTCGGCCTACATGCGCGACCAGTTCCCGTTCCTCGGCATCCCCGGACCGCGGCAGAAGTCGCTGGGCCGGGAGGTGCTGGCCGGGCTCCCGGCACCCGACGAGGCGGCCGTGCGCGCGGTGGCGCGGGGCTGCTGGGCGCTGCCCGAGCGGGAGTACCGGTACTTCGGGTGCGGGTACCTGCGCCGGTACGTGAAGGTCTGCTCACCGGACCTGGTACCCGCGGCACGGGAGCTGATCGTCACCGGGCCCTGGTGGGACACGGTGGACGTGCTGGCCGCGCACGTGGTCGGGCCGCTGGTGCTGCGGTACCCGCCGCTGGTGGCAACGATGGACGCCTGGGTCGCCGGCGAGGACATCTGGCTGGCGCGCACCGCGCTGCTGCACCAGCTCACCTACAAGGGGCGCACCGACGCGGCCCGGCTCTTCGACTACTGCCTGCGCCAGGCCGGTCACCGGGACTTCTTCATCCGCAAGGCGATCGGCTGGGCGCTGCGGGAGTACGCGTGGACCGAGCCGGCGGCGGTGCGGGAGTTCGTCGCCGGTGCCCCGCTGTCCGGCCTGTCCCGCCGTGAGGCCCTGAAGAACGTGTGACGAGCGTTACGCCCGGTGCCGGGCGGCACCGGCCGCCTCCCGGCCCAGCAGGGCGCGCAACTCGTCCGCGTCGGCCACCACGTAGTCCGGCCGGGCGGCCGGGGCGAGCAGGTCGTACTCGGTGCGGCTGGAGCGCATGAGCACGGTGATCCCGACCCTGGCCCGCCGTCCGCACAGGACATCCCGGGACAGCGTGTCGCCCACGTACCAGGCCTGCTCCGGCGGCACGCCCAGCGCTCCGGTGGCGCGCAGGATCAGCTCCGGGTTGGGCTTGCGCACGCCGACCTCGTCGCTGTAGAGCTGCACGGCGAAGCGGTCGGCGAGCCCGGCGCGCTCCAGGAAGTCCCGGTGCGCGCTGCCGTACAGCGTGTTGCTGACCACGGCGAGCAGCGCGCCGCCCCGGGACACTTCGGCCAGCAGTTCCGCCACTCCGGGTCGCACCTGCCACGAGTGGTACAACTCACCGAGCCGGTGGCACAGTGTCTGAGCGTGACCGAGTACCACCTCCCGCGCGGCGGCCGGCCAGTCCGAGGCGACGAAGTCCGACCAGAACTGCTCGTGGCTCAGCTCGGTCGGCGCGTACGGCCGGCACATCGCGTCGCACCAGCGCCCGTACGCGGCCACGCCGGCGAGGAGATCCGCGGTGACCGTGCCGATGGCCGGGGCGGCGGGCAGCCGGGACCGCAGCAGCGTGTGGATCGTCTCGGCGAGCATGTCGTGCCAGCCCGGACGGTGCTCGCCGTCCACGATGACGCCCCCGAAGTCGAGCAACAGCGCGCGCGGCACAGACGGCATGCGGCCATCGTGCACGGTTGGACGATCATCCGCCAAGTGACCGTAAGATTCGTTGATCACGCCATCAGGCGGTGATCAACAGGCGGGCGGCGAGCACGAGAATCAGCGCGCTGGAGGCCAGGGCGGTGCCGAGCCGGCCGCGCGGACCGGTCAAGGCCCGGCCCAGCACCGAGCCCCCCGCCGCGAGCAGCAGTTGCCAGCTGGCCGAGGCGACGAACGCGGCCACCACGAAGATCGACGACGCGGCTCCGGTCGGCGCGCTGCCGGACTGCCGCCCGAGCACGAGCGCCCCGAAGTACACGATGGTGGCCGGGTTCAGCAGGGTCACCGCGAGCAGGCCGCCGTACGCCCGCCACGGCGTGGCCAGGCCCGACCCGGCCGGCACCGCGCGCGCCGGCTCGCGGTGCCGCCGCCAGGCGGTCACCGCCACCCGGACCGCGAACACCACCAGGACCAGCGCGGCCACCCCGCGCAGGGGCCCGGACACCGGACGGATCGCGCGGGCGAGGGCCGCGCCGCCGACGACGGCGAGCAGCGCGTACAGGCCGTCCGCGGTGGCCACGCCGAGCGCCGCGGCCGACCCGACGACGATCGAGGTACGGGCCGCGAGACTGGCCACGAGTACCGCGACCG
>JBBWZQ010000133.1:0-9281 GCA_039649115.1 Micromonosporaceae bacterium
CCAGTTCGTTGATGGTGGCCACCAGGTCGCTGAGGTGGATGCCGCTGCGGCGGCCGAGGTCGGCCTGGCTGGCGGGACCGAACTCGTCCAGGCACGCCAGCGCGCGGTAGTGGTACCCCCGCGCTCCCACCGCGGCCATGCCCTCGGACACCAGCCGATGGACGTGCTGGGCGGTCTGCGTGATCAGCCAGCCCGGCAGGTTGGTGAACCGTGCCGGTGCCGTCGCCTCCACCGGTGCTCGCATGTGACCACCCTAACAAATCCGTTCGGCGCCGAACGATAGACGGGCTGTCGTTCGGTGCAATAACGTTAGTCGAACAAACGTTAGCCAGATAAACGATCGGAGAACAGTCATGACCACCACCGCACCGCTGCTCAACCCGCAGATCGTCGGCCAGGCCGAGAACGCCCACCAGCCCATCCTGGCCCGCGTCCTGGCACCCACCGGCACCACGAAGAACCAGTGGGTGGCGCTGACGATGACCGCGACCGCCGGCGGCGCCGTCGAGGCGGCCCGGCTGGCCGGCCAGCTCGTCGGCGCCCTGAAGGTCGACCCGGCCGCCGCCCGGGACGCGGTCGCCGAGTTGCTCGCCGCCCGGCTGCTCGCCGACGAGGCGTCCCGGGTCCGGCTCACCGACGCCGGGCGGGCACGGTTCGCCGAGATCCGGGCCGCGATCGACGCGATCGTCACGCCGGCCTACGCCGGCATCCCGGTCGAGGACCTGGCCACCGCGGCCCGGGTGCTGACGACCGTCACCGCCCGCCTCAACGCCGCATAGCCCCGAGGAGAAGCCGATCATGCGTACCGTCAACGTTCTCGACTCGCACATCGCCTACCAGGACAGCGGCGCGGGCGAGCAGACCGTGTTGTTCCTGCACGGCAACCCGACCACGTCCCACCTGTGGCGCAACGTCATCCCGCACGTCGCCGGCCAGGCCCGGACGCTGGCGCCGGATCTGATCGGGATGGGCGCCTCCGGCCGGCCCGACATCGAGTACCGGTTCGTCGACCACGCCCGCTATCTCGACGCCTTCATCGACGCGCTGGAGCTGCCCGAGCTGGTCCTGGTCGGGCACGACTGGGGCGGCGCGCTCGCCCAGGACTGGGCCGCCCGCCACCCCGGCCGTACCCGGGGGATCGTGTTGTCGGAGACCTTCCTGCGGCCGATGACCTGGGCCGACTATCCAGCACCGGTGGACGGGCTGTTCCAGGCGATCCGCACCCCCGGGATCGGCGAGCAGATGGTGCTGGAGGACAACTGGTTCATCGAGGTCGCGCTGCGTGCCACCAACCCCGGCATCTCCGATGCGGATCTGGCCGCGTACCGCGCGCCGTATCCCGACCCCGCCTCCCGCCGGCCGCTGCTGCAGTGGGGGCGCCAGCACCCCGTCGAAGGCGAACCCGCCGATGTGCACGACCGCGTCGTCGCCTACGACAAGTGGCTGGCCGACTCTCCGGAGGTGCCCAAGCTCCTGCTCACGATCGAACCCGCCGGCCTGGTCACCGCGGACATCGAACAGTGGGCCCGGGACAACATCGCCGCACTCGAAGTCGAAAGCGTCGGACCCGCCGGCCACCACGCCCCCGAAGACCAACCCGACGCCATCGGCCAGGCCGTCGCCGGCTGGCTCACCCGACACCGGCCGTGAATCCAGACCCCGGGGCGCTGGTGCCGGCGTCGTTCCTCGACCCGGCGGCGAAACGGCCACTGCCGACCGAGGTCGACGAAGCCTCCGCGTGCAGGATTGCTTGAGTCTCCGGTAAGGGGAGGCGTGAGGATGGGGGCATGGGCGGCGACACGTGGTACTCGATCGGTGATCTGGCCCGGCGGACCGGGCTGACGGTCAAGGCCATCCGGTTCTATTCCGACCTGGGGATCGTGCCGCCCACCGACCGTAGCCCGGCCGGCTACCGCCGTTACGGCATCGACGCCGTCGCCCGCCTGGACCTCGTGCGGACGCTGCGCGACCTGGGCCTGGACCTCGCCACCATCCGCAAGGTGGCGGACCGGGAGATCTCGCTCGCCGAGGTCGCCGCGGCGCACGCCGAGGCGCTGGCGGTGCAGATCCGCACCCTGCGGCTGCGGCGCGCGGTGCTGACCGCGGTAGCCAGGCGCGGGTCCACCCCTGAGGAGATGGATCTCATGCACAAGCTGGCCAAGCTCTCCGAGGAGGAGCGCGGGCGCCTGATCGGCGACTTCCTCGGCGCCGTCTTCGGCGGCCTGTCGGCCAACCCGGCATTCGTGGGGATCATGCGCTCGATGACCCCTGAGCTGCCCGACAACCCCGAGGCCGACCAGGTCGAGGCGTGGGTGGAGCTGGCCGGGCTGGCTCAGGACCCGGACTTTCGCGCCAGCGTGCGGCGGATGGCCGAACAGCATGCGGCCGAGCGGGCGCTGCACGACACCGGGCGACCGCTGCGCGACCCCGCCGCGGCAGTACGCGACCAGGCCGGCCCGGCGCTGGCCGCCGGCGTCGACCCGGCCTCGCCCCAGGCCGATCCGGTGGTCGCGGCGGTCACCGCGCAGTACGCGCACACCCTGCGCCACCCCGACGACGGCGACCTCCGGCGCCGGCTGCTGACCCGGCTGGAGACCGCGAACGACCCGCGGCGGGAGCGGTACCTGCACCTGCTCTCGGT
Organism: Micromonosporaceae bacterium; assembly: GCA_039649115.1. Classification (GTDB taxonomy): domain Bacteria; phylum Actinomycetota; class Actinomycetes; order Mycobacteriales; family Micromonosporaceae; genus DATEJJ01. The sequence goes on from JBBWZQ010000133.1 coordinate 2,642, forward strand.
GATCAATGGCTGGCCGGCACCGGAGAGCCTGGCGCCGGCGCTCGACTGGTTCATCCGGGCCCTGCGCCTCCGGACCCCGGCACATTGACCGGATTCTGACGTTGCCCGAACGCGCACCCGGCCACGCGGGCTCGATGCTGCTGGCATGAGACGTTCTCGCGACATCCAGTTGTTGTTCGCCGCCGGGGTGAGCGTGGCGCTGCTGGCCGGGCTTGCCGGCGCGCGCGCCAGTTCCGCCGCGGTGCGTCCGGCGGGCGCCACCGCGGCACCGCCGAACATCGTGTTCGTGCTGACCGATGACCTGTCCTGGAACCTCGTCCAGTACCTGCCGCAGGTGCGCGGCCTGCAGTCCCAGGGCACGACCTTCAACGACTACGTGGTCACCGACTCGCTGTGCTGCCCGTCCCGGTCGTCCATCTTCACCGGCCGCTTCCCGCACGACACCGGCGTGTTCACCAACGGGGGCGGTGACGGCGGCTTCGACTACTTCCACAGCCACGGGGAGGAGGGGCAGACCTTCGCCACGGCGCTGCAGGCCAGGGGGTACCGCACGGCGATGATGGGCAAGTACCTCAACGGGTACCAGCCGGCCAGCGCCCAGGGGGGCACCGAGCCGTACGTCCCGCCGGGCTGGACCGAGTGGGACGTCGCCGGCAACGGGTACCCGGAGTTCGCCTACAACCTCAACGAGAACCACACCGTGGTGCACTACGGCACCCAGCCGGCGGACTACCTGACCGACGTGCTGGCGGGCAAGGGCGCGGCGTTCATCGGCGGCGCGGCCCAGGCGCACACCCCGTTCCTGCTGGAGGTCGCCACGTTCGCGCCGCACGCGCCGGCCACGCCGGCACCCCGGGACGCGAACGACTTCCCCGGCCTGACCGCGCCGCGGGGCCCGGCGTTCGACACGCTGCCGACCGACGCGCCGCCGTGGCTCGCCAGCCGGACCCCGCTGACGGCGGCCGAGAAGCAGACCATCGACAGCAACTTCCGCAAGCGGGCACAGTCGGTCCAGGCGGTCGACGACCTCATCGCCACGCTGCGCTCGGCGCTGGCGGCCGCGGGCGTGGCAGACAACACGTACCTCGTCTTCAGCTCGGACAACGGGTACCACATGGGCGAGTACCGGCTGAACCCGGGGAAGATGACGGCCTTCGACACCGACATCCGGGTGCCGCTGGTGGTGGCCGGTCCGGGCGTACCCGCCGGGAAGGCCAGCGGCGCGGCGGTCGCCAACATCGACCTGGCGCCCACCTTCGAGCAGATCGCCGGCGCGACCGTACCGGCCACTGTGGACGGACACAGCCTGCTGCCGCTGCTGCGTGGCGGACCCGCCGGCAACTGGCGCACGGCCAACCTGGTGGAGCACCACGGCCCGGACACGCTGGCCGGCGATCCGGATCTGCCGGCGGTCAACAGCGGCAACCCACCAAGCTACGAGGCGCTGCACACCGGCGGGTACACCTACGTCGAGTACGCCGACGGGTCCCGCGAGTACTACGACCTCACCGATGATCCGGCGCAACTGCACAACATCGCCGGCTCGCTGCGCCCGGCGCGGTTGGCTCAGTTGCACGCGGCGCTCGGCCGGCTGCAGAACTGCCACGACGGCGCGACCTGCTGGGCCGCGGGTCACGCCTGAACCGCCATCCGGATCCCGCGCGAGGAGCCGCCCGATCGGGAAGGCCGGATTGCCCGATGGGCGCGTACGGTCGGGCGCCCGCGAACTCCCGCCGCCTGTCACGCTACCCAGATCGTCTGTTGAATTCCCGGGAGATGGGGATGCGTGCGGTGAGGATCTCGGACACCTCCTCAACCGCACGCCGGGGGCACCCGGCACGCCCGGCCACGGTGGACGCCGCCGATGCCGCCCCCGGCGTGGCGCACCGTCCGGAACTGCTCGACGCCGAGTCCGTCCTGTCGCTGCAGCGGCGGGCCGGCAACACCGCCGTCAACGGGCTGGTCCGCTCCGCGCAGCGTGCGCCGCTCGGCAAGGACGACGATCCCGGGGGGTACACGAGCCAGCCGGGCAAGGCGGACGTGGCGGGCAGCGCAACCACCCGCCGCGAGGTGCACGGCCTGGCGTTCGGCGTCACCGGCGGCTTCCAGGGTTCGTACGCGAGCCGCAAGCATCCGGACGGGGTGGCCAGCGAGGAACGCGCCATGACCAAGGAGAGTCCGGACAACATGGCGGTCGTCATCATGCCGGACACGGTCGTGGCGACCCGGCCGGTACAGGTGATCCTGCACTTCCACGGCTTCGGCTTCCGCGGCGGCGATCCGTACGCGGGGTACACGGTGGCCAGCGGCTACAAGCGGGGAAAGAAGGACATCAAGCGGGGCAGCGTGCGCGACGTGGACCAGGAGCACTGGGAGCAGCAGATCGGGGCCGTCAACAAGGAGCGGGCGAAGGGGGACGGCGCGCAGACCGTCGCCATCCTGGCACAGGGCCGGGGGATGTCGGACTTCGGCAACGTGCCCACCTTCGACTACGTGCAGGACGTCCTCGCGCACGTCCCCGAACTCAAGAGCGTGACCCGGTACTCCATCGTCCTGTCGGCACACAGCGGCGGCGGCTCCAGCCAGATCGCGCCGAAGGTCGAGCACGGTGACGCGCGGACGGCGGACGGCGCCGCGCTGCCGGCCGCGAAGGCGGGCAAGGCCGCACAGCAGCCGACCGACCTCGTCGTGCTGTTCGACGCCGAGGGCATCGAGTCGGTCACGGGCTGGGCGACCAAGCAGATCAAGGCGCTCGCGAAGGCGCTGGCCGCGGCGGCCACCCCGGCCGAGGCGAAGGCCGCGATCGCCGCCACGCCGAAGTTCCGGGGCTACTTCTGGGAGTCGGGTGCCTACGCGAAACGCTACACCGACCAGAACGGCGTGCTGTGTGACGCGCTCGCGACCGTACCCGACGCATGGGCGCGTCCCGATCCCGCCAGTCCGGCCGTGGTCACCGTGGCGGACCTGTTCCGCATCATCCCCATATCCGGTGAGGGCGTCGACCACGAGCACCTGATCAGCGGCGGCACCGGGCACGCCGCGGAGGAGGGCGCGCTGGCGGACGCGCTGCGCGCATCCGTCGATCCGACCGGGGACCGGGCGCGGGGCCTGCCGTGCGACCCCAAGACCGGCAAGAAGGCGGGCAAGAAGGCGGGCAAGAAGGCCGGCAAGAAGGCCGGCACGACGAGCGCACCCGCGACGCCGCACGCCCGCAGCGCCCCGCCGCACGACCGGCGGACCGCCCCGCCGGTGCGACCGAGAGGGGACATGCCGCGGCACGATGTGGCCGCGCCGGCGACAGCGTCCGGCACCGCCGCGAGGGCGGCACCGGCCGGCTGGCGCACGAGCGACGCCACCCGGGAGTACGCATTCACCGAAGAAGACAAGAAGGCGCTGGCGTCGCAGACCAAGGAGGAACGCGCGCAGGACAAGGCCGCCTTCGACAAGAAGGCCCGCGCCCGGCTCGCGAAGCTGACGAAGGCGGAGAAGAAGGGTGCGCTGGGCGACGGCGAGACACAGGAACTCGCCGACCTGCGCGCGCTCGCGGACCGCGTCGGCGCCGCGCAGGGCGCGCTCAAACGCGAAGACGTCGAGGATGTACTGGCGGATGCCGGCCACACCGTGCCCGAGTGGTACGGCGAGGTCCAGCGGGGCGCCTTCCTCAACATCTCGCTGCGCGTGCACCGGGCCCTGGCGGAGCGCCTCGCCCGGGCGGAGTCGGCGCTGGTCGCGGAGCCGAAGGTGAACCCGGACAAGCTGGCCGCCGCCGCGTTGGGCGAGAAGCTCAAGATGTACGCCTCCACCAGTGACATGCGCCGGCCCAAAGCGGCGACGGGCGGCACCAACCTGAGCATGCACACCTTCGGGCTGGCGGTGGACCTGAACTACAAGGGCAACCCGTTCTTCGGCAACGCCGGCCGGCTCGCGCCGGACATCGTGAAGCGGGCGACCGGCCTCGTCCTGGGCAACCCCATCGACCTGATGAAGCCCATCGGCGACACCGAGGCGGCATTCACCACACTCACCGCGGCGTCCGAGGCGCTGAAGACCTATCTCTCGTACGGCGGCTCCGGCCACCTCCCCGAGCTGACGGACAAGGTCACCCAGCACGCCGCGGCCAAGGGCGAACCGGCCGATGTCGCGGGCTGGCTCGCGCAGATCGAGAAGGACCACAAGAGCCTCGGCGGTGCCGCGGACTTCAGCGGGCACAAGTCACCTGAGGAAGGGTTCATCGACCTCGACAGGGCGGTCGTCCTCGCGCTCACCGGAGCCGGTCTCTTCTGGGGCGGTACCTACGCCAAGGCGAAGGACATCATGCACTTCGACCTCCGGGAGGGCGACGGCGCGAAGGTGGACGCGGCCCGCAAGAACCACCGCGACAACGCCTGAGCGCCCGGGTGGGTCCCGGGTGCACTCCTAGGTGCCGTACACCTGGAACTCCCACAGGGAATAGCCGTACTGGGTGGCCCGCGCGGTGCCGTACATCCGCACGTACCGGCCCGACCCGGTGACGGTCAGCGTCTGGGTGCCGCCGGTGCTGGCGCTGGTCGAGTAGATGGTCGTCCAGCTGGCCGCGTCCGTCGACGTCTGTATCTGGTACCCGGTCCCGTACGCCGTCTCCCAGTTCAGCACCACCTTGCTGACCGGGTGCGTCGCCCCCAGGTCCACCTGGATCCACTGTGGATCGCTGAAGGCACTGGACCAGCGGGTACCGGTGTCGCCGTCCACCGCGCTGGGTGCGGTGAAGCTGCCGTTCTCGGTGGACGAGGCGGTCGCCGGATGGCCCTGGGAGAGCAGCGTCCCACCCCCGGTGCCGGTGCCCGGGGTGCCGTACACGGCGAACTCGTACAGCGAGTCTCCCCAGGCGGAGGCGCGCGCCGTGGCGTACACCCGGACGTAGCGGCCGGTGGCGTTGAACGCGATGTCCTGGATGCCGCCGGTACTGCTGTTGTTGGTGTACACAGTGGACCAGTTCGTACCGTCTGTCGAGGTCTGCAGCTGGTACGCGCTGGCGCAGGCGGCTTCCCAGGTGACGGTGGCGTGCGTGATGGCGGTCGACTGTCCCAGGTCCACCTGGAGCCACTGCGGGTCGCTGAACGCACTGGACCAGCGGGTGGTCACGTTGCCGTCGGTGGCATTGCCGGCCGGGAACGAGGCGCTCTCGGCGGACGACGCCGTGGTCGGCTTGCCCTGCGCGATGTTGGTACCCAGGCCGGCCGGCGGCTTGTTGTACACGGCCACGTAGTCGACGTTCAGCTGTCCACCTGAGACGGTGGCCGCGTTGGGGCCGCCGCCGAACGCGGCCGGGAAGCCGCCACCGATGGCCAGGTCGAAGATGATGAAGAACGCGTGGTCCACCGCGTTCGCCCACGTGGTGGCGTCCACCCGGTCGGCGCTGAGGGTGAAGTAGTTGGCGCCGTCGAGGTACCAGCGGATCTGCTCGGGCGAAACCGAGCGGTCGATCTGCACCGCGTAGGTGTGGTATCCGGTCTGGCAGCCGGCGCAGGCGCGTTCACCGCTGCCGATGCCGCTCGACTCGTTGCACGGCCCGCCCGGGTTCGTTCCACAGTGGAGGGTGCCGAACAGCGAACTGCGGCCGTTGATGTCCTCCAGGATGTCCACCTCGCCGGAGCCTGGCCAGGGTACCCCGATGCGCAGGGGCGCGCCCAGCATCCAGAAGGCAGGCCAGTACCCGGCACCGTTGGCGGTGGTCACGTTGGGCTGCTGGATGGAGGCCTGCATCATCACCACGCCACCGGCCTGCGCGCCGAACCCGTCGGCCTGGGTCTCAACCCGGCCCGAGGTCCAGCCGGCGTTCGGGTCGGTACCGGAGTGCAGCGCCTTGAGCACCAGGTGCCCGGCGCCGTCCTGGTACACGTTGGCGGTGCTGGTGGTGGTCGTCTCGATCTCGCCCGTACCGAAGCTGGAGCCGGGTCCCGCGTCGTAGCGCCAGACTCCGGTGTCCAACCCGGTGTTGGCCGCGCCGCTGAAGTCGTCGCTCCAGGTGAGGTTGAAGCCGGACGGCGGCGCGGGGATGGCCGCGGGACTCACCGCCGGCACCGATGCCTGGGTGGCCGCGCCGGCGGCGGTGGTCCAGGCCACCGGGGACAGGCCCGTCATCGCCGCCGTGGCGAACGCGAGCAGACCGGCCCGCAGCCGGCGGCGCCTGGGTGTGGCCGCCACGGCGAGCCAGCGGCGGGCGGGGATGCGGCGAGACTGGCGGACGGGATCCATCGGGTACTCCCTGGCATGGACGGATGGCGCGACGGCGATCCGGTACGGCTTGGGGGGTGGCGGAGAGAGCGCTCTCACATATAGATCATCGTCGTCGAATGGACGTGCTGTCAATACCTGCCGATTGCCGAATTTCCTTACGTGGTGGAGGTAATCGTCGCTTCAGCGTCCACATAGGAATACGCGGACGGCCCGGCGGGTGGCGCGATGGCCGGTCCGCGGGTCGACCGGCTCGGTGTCCACAAGGGAGAGCTGTGCGCATCAGCGCGTGCCGGGCGTGCCGAGCGCGGGGGAGTCGAGCGTGACGAGCACGGCGCTGCCCGCGGCCACGTCGAGGCGCGGCACGCCGTCGCGCACCCGTACCCGATCGGGCCTGCCTCGTGTCGACGGTGAGGGCAGCCCGCGG
>JBBWZQ010000044.1:0-44786 GCA_039649115.1 Micromonosporaceae bacterium
GTTCTGGCCGTTCACGATCTCGCCGCCTCATCGCAGTGGTATGTGCGGGTGCTCGGTTGCACGGTAAGCGAACCGGATCCAGGCAACTGGGCGTTCTGCAAGGCCGGCGCCGTCACCTTCATGCTCGGCCGGTGTCCGGAGGTCCTGCCCGCCACTGAGATTGGTGATCACAGCTACATCGCCTACCTCACCGTCACTGACGTGGACGGCTTCCACCGCCGTGCCGTCGCCGAAGGGGCGGAGATCCTCAAGGAGCCTACCAACGAACCGTGGGGCAGGCGCGAGCTGGCGCTGCGCTCGCCCGACGGCCACCGCTTCATGTTGGGCGAGGCTGTCTCCTGACGACCCGGCCGACGCGCGTGCACTGGCGGACCGCAGCGCCCGTTCCTGCTGCAACAGGCCGAAGCCCAGCACTGCGGCCACGCCATCATGGCTCAAGGCTGACGAGCGCGCCACAGCGTAGCCCCGGACCGGACTCGGTCCGAGGCTACGTCATCTGACGGCTGTCTCAGAAGAGCTGCCACATCTGGTTTCCGCGGGTCGCAGGATCCGAGATGTTGCATGGCCATACCTGGACGACATTGCTCTTGCCGTTGTCACGAACGTCCAGGCAGAATGATGGGTTACCGGGCGACGCGATCACCAAAATCCACTGATTCCAGGAGCCGATGGGATTGACCTCCCACAGCATGTTCGTGACGCTTCGGCTTTCGTCGCACTGCAACACGTATACCTGGATTCCCTGGGCCGTCGGGTTGCCAGCGAGGCACTGGGGTGTAGCGCTCGGGAAGCGACTGACGATCTCGTAGACGCCGTTAGCGATGTCCGGACGCCCGTGGTAGCTCCAATTCTGCTGAGCACCGCCGTTGCACTGCCACATCTGAGCAAAGGGACCAGCACCCGCGCCTTGGAGGTCAAGGCACTTGCCCGTGGTGTCGCCGTCGGCATTCTTGATCCTCTGACCCGCCGTCAACGGACCGGCAGTGGCTGACGCGGACAGCGCTGGAACTGCTCCGATCGCCGGCCCGCGCAGTACTATGGACCCCGGCGGCTGCACCACATGCGGGCCAGGGTCCGCCATCGCTGGAGCGCTCAAGGCAAGCGCGAGAGTCACCACCCCCATGGCGAGAAGGGTCGATCGCATCATACCTTTCATGCTTCCTCCTTGTCCGTTCCGGACGGCCCGGTGTTCGCCTACAGGTCCATGGCACCCAGTGCGGCGCCACATGTTCATAGTGCGCGAGCCCGCTTGCCGAACGGTTGCCACGAACGGATGCCCGCGAAACCGGGCGGCTGACCCTGGCTAAGACGCCATCTCGTCCCATTACGTGATGATCTGCTATAGGCGCATTGAGGGCTCCCAGTGGCGTGTGTTGGGGTTGCCGGACGCGGCGCTTAGTGGGATGTCGCACGCGAGGTTGCGCCGGGCGCGGCCCTCGTGGTCGGCGTAGGCGTTACGCGGGCCGAGGACCAGGTGGCCGCCGGCGTGCGCGTCCCCCGGCGAGCCAGTCGATGGTGGCGTCGTCCACTATGTACAGTCTGGGCACGACGAGGACCGGGCGGCGGCGAGCGGCCTCCTCCGGCGTGATCCCGGCTCGCTGGCCGCGCGGGTCGTGCAACTGTCGGATGTGGACGACGCGCACCTGCCGGCCCGTGTCGAAGGCACCGCGGTAGAACGGGTCGGAGATGCCGTGGTACGCGTCGGCGTCCGGGTCGCCACCTGTGGGAGCGCCCAACTGTCGACACAGTGTCCACGGTGGACGGTTAGACGTCTCACCTGACGATCTACGAAGGGTCGCCATACCCATTGACACCAGTGTATAAACGGTGGTTGAATGAACTCACGGGCCGACTGTTAACGTTCACATGCTCACGTCCATCCGGAGTACCAGAGCTGACGAGTGCTGCGCCTGCAACCACGACACACCCTCTGCCCGGTGCCTATCGAGTGGCGAAACGACCGGCGCAGGATCGCCCGTGTCTTGCGTGACGTTTCGGGCGGTCGCGCGCACTCGGCATCGGCCTGCGTCTCGGCCCAGCCAGGCTCGACCTGGGTCGAGCAGGATGCACGTAGGAGTTGATCCACCATGTTCAGACCCCCCGTCCGACGCTTGCGCCGTAGGACCATCGCCGCTCGTGCGGCGATTGCGCTCACGCTGATCGGCGTCGCGTTCGCAATGGCATCACCGGCACAAGCGGCGCGGCCGGTCCACCCACCCAGACCGCAGGGCCCGTGTGACATCTACGCCGCTGCCGGCACTCCCTGCGTGGCCGCCCACAGCACCACGCGGGCGCTGTACGCCTCCTACAACGGCCCGCTCTACCAGGTCAAGCGCGCATCGGACAACGCCACCAAGGACATCGGCGTCGTCGCCCCCGTCGCCAAGCCGTTCGCGGATGCGGGCGGATACGCCGACGCAGCCGCGCAGGACGCGTTCTGCGCCAGCACGACCTGCTTCATCACCATTCTCTATGACCAGTCCCCCATGCATAACGACCTCGCCCAGGCGCCCCGAGGTGGATTCAGCGGCCCAGCTACGGGCGGCTTCAACAACCTCCCGATCGCGGACATGGCGCCGACTACGATCAGCGGCCACAAGGCTTACGGCGTGTTCATCGAGCCGGGGATGGGCCTGCGCGACGATGACCCCGTCGGCACCGCGGTCGACGACCAGCCCGAGGGACAGTACTGGGTCATTAACGGCCATCACTACAACAGCGGCTGCTGCTTCGACTACGGCAACGCCGAGATCGACAGCCGCGACGACGGCAACGGCACCATGGAGACGACCTACTACGGCAACGCGACCGCCTGGTATCACGGGAGCCCCCCGGGCCCGTGGATCATGACCGACCAGGAGAACAACCTGGTAGGTTGCGTCAACCCGGGTAGTTCATCCAAACTCTGCGCGGACCTGCCAAGCATCACCTGGCGGTTCGTAACGGCGATGGCCAAGGGCGAACCGCACCACTGGGCCTCCCTGGGCGGCGACGCGCAGCAGGGCGCCTTGTCGACCATGTTCGACGGACCGCGCGTCGACTCCACCTATGACCCGATGCGCAAGCAGGGGGCCATAGCCCTGGGCAACGGTGGCGACAACAGCAACGGTTCACAGGGCACCTTCTACGAAGGCGCGATGACGACCGGATACCCGCCGGACGACGTCGACCAGCAGATCCAGGCCAACGTCGTGGCTGCCAAGTACGACCTGCAGCGGTTGAGCCTGTCGCCAGCCTCGGCAACCACCACTCCGCCAGGACTGCAGACGTTCACACCGGGTTCCTCGCAGGACGTCACCGAGACGTTCACGAATACCACCGGATCGCGCGCGGTGGGCGTGACGTTGAGCCTGACCCTGCCCAACAAGCACTGGACCTCCGTCGTCTCAGGTACCAGGAGAGAGTCGGTGACATTCCGCTCGGTCGCACCCGGCGCGAGCGTGAGCGCGACCTTCACGGTTACCTCAGGACACACGACCTTCAACGGCGACCTGATCGGCAGCGCCCGGTGGACGAACCCGAGGACCGGTCGCAGACAATTCGAGACAACGGCCGAGAAGGTGCGGAACGTCAGCCCGGTCAAGATAAACGAGTTCCGCACCGGCACCGCCAGCAACTCGACCAACGCGTTCATCGAGCTTTACAACGCCGGCGCCAGGAGCGCCGACATCTCCAACTGGACCCTGACCGAGCACCCGACTCAACAGGCCATCTTCTCCACGGTGACTGTTCCAGCCGGGACGACCCTCGCGGCCGGCGGCCACTACCTGTTCGGCCTTTCCAACTCGGGGCTGGCGGCCCCCGCCAGCGCTGGCGACACCACCATCAATGTCAGGAGCACCACCGCCATGGCAGCCGGTGATCAGATCGGCATCGACACCGGCTCCACCGCGGAAACCCGCACGATCGTAGGCGTCGGGACGGCGGCCACCGCCAATACGACGCTGTGGCAACCCCTCCCTGACGGCCCGGTCATCCCGATCTCCGCGGGCTCGACCAACGTGCCTGTCACGAGCACGTCCGGCTTCACGGTGGGCCAGAAGATCGGCCTCGGCCACGGCGCCAACTACGAGCAGGCCACGGTCACCGCGGTCGGCAGGCCGGGCACGCAAGGGCGCCTGTCGGCGCCGGCGCACGCGGGCGAGACCAACATCAAGATGTCGTCCACCACCAACATCTCGGTCGGTGACACGTTCAGGTTGGACATCGCCAGCCCCGGCCATGGGATCGAGTACGTGAGGGTCACCGCGGTCGGCACCTCCGGCGCGAGCGGCACGGGCGTCACCATAGCCGCCCCGCTGCAGTTCGACCACGCGTCCAACCTCCCGTATAGCGTTCGGGGAACGGGGATCAGCTTCACGCCGGCGACAGCCTCCGCCCACTCGAGCAATGAGCCGGTGCAGGCGCTGGGCAGCGGCATCACGCTCGACAAGCCTCTCGACAACCGCCACGCGATCAACACGCCTGTTGGTGACGCCCTGGTCACGAACGCGGGCTACCAGGGACCGCCGGCACCCAACCAGTGGTTCGGAGGCCCCGCCCTCTCCGCCAACGCCGGCAACATGGTGCTGCGTGACGCCCGTGGCCTTACGGTCGACAGCCTCAACTACGGAAGCCTCGTCGACCCAGGGTCCGCCGAGGGTTACCAAGGCACCTCCGGCTCAGGGCAGAACGGCTGCCGAGTGACGGCGCCCGGCTCGGCCAGTAGCGCCGGGAGGAGCGCGAGCCGCATCCCCGACGGCCACGACACCGACAGCAACTGCACCGATTTCGAGAGGACCAACCATCCCACGCCCGGTGACATCAACCAGAGCTTCACTCTGGACCCGGGCACCCTGGTCTCGTTGCAGGCCACGGCGCCCGGCAGCGCCTCGGACTACATCAAGCACAACGACTCTGACGACGGCGTGGTCACCGCGCCGGTGACCACGGGCAGCTCAGACACCGACAAGCAAGACGCGACCTGGGTGGAAACGGCCGGCCTGGCCAACCCGAGCTGTGTCTCGTTCGAGTCGATCAACAAGCCCGGCAGCTACCTACGGCACCAGAACTTCCAATTCCACCTGCAACCCGACGACGGCAGTTCACTATTCTCCCAGGACGCCACCTTCTGCCAGACGCCCGGCAACAGCCACCAAGGTGTGTCGTTCCAGTCAGTGAACTTCCCGACCAGGTACATCCGCACCCTCGACAACACCGTCTACCTCGCCAGCAACGGCGGCTCCAACCCCTGGGACACCACCACCGGCTGGACGGACGACACCAGCTGGATGGTGGCCAACCCCTGGGCACCGGCACCGCAAAGCGCGGGCGGCGGCAACGCTTGAGAAAGCCAGGTCGGGTCGGAGGAGGTTGCGCGCCAGGCGGGAGTGTCGCACGGTGCGCCGCGCCGGTAATTCCCGACCCATCTGGAACTATCGCCGGCCGTCGCCCGCGGGACCAATCTCGCCCTTCGGGGCCTCATCGCATCGATGGCTGGCTTTCTGAAAACGCGGTCGGGGCTCGATCGGTGGGACGCTCGCGAGTAGTGTGAAGGCGCTCTCCTGGTATCGAAGCGCTTCGACGCCGGTTGCCACACCCGTTACCGTCCGACAGGTAGGTGCACATTGCAGACGAGACTGGCGAGACGCCCTCTGCTCAGAATGGCGACGGTCGCCGTGGCGGCCCTCGCACTCGCGGTGGTACCCGCTGCATCGAATGCGGGAGCCGCGGCGGCGCCGGTGCCACCGAGTTCCGCCACCGCCCGGGCCGAGGTCGCGGCCATGCAGCCCGGCTGGAACCTCGGCAACACCTTCGACGCCATCGGCGCCGACGAGACCGCCTGGGGCAATCCCAGGGTCACCCGGGCCCTGCTCGCCCAGGTACGGGCACAGGGCTTCAAGAGCATCCGGATCCCGGTCACCTGGGGCGACCACCAAGGGGCGGCACCCGACTACACCATCGACACGGCCTGGCTGGCCCGGGTGCGGGAGGTCGTGAAGTGGGCGTTGGCCGACGACTTCTACGTGGTGATCAACATGCATCACGACTCGTGGATGTGGCTCAACCAGTTGGCGACCGACCACGACAACGTGCTCGCCCGGTACAGCGCCACCTGGACCCAGATCTCCCGGGCGTTGCGCGACTCACCCCGCCGGCTCGTCTTCGAGAGCATCAACGAGCCGCAGTTCAGCGGCACCTCCGGCGACGCGCAGAACTACGAGCTGATGAACGAGCTCAACACCACGTTCCAGCACATTGTCCGGGCCTCGGGTGGGGGCAACTCGACCCGGCTGCTCGTGCTGGCCACCCTGTTCATGAACGCCGACCAGGCCCGGCTCGACGCGCTGGTCAGTACCATCACCGCGCTCGGTGACCCCAACGTGGCCACCGAGGTGCACTTCTACGGATTCTGGCCGTTCAGCGTGAACATCGCCGGGTACACCCGCTTCGACGCGACCACGCGGCAGGACCTCACCGACACGTTCGACCGGGTGTACAACACCTTCGTCGCGGCCGGTGTCCCGGTCATCATCGGCGAGTACGGCCTACTCGGTTTCGATGCCAGCCTCAACGCGGTCGAGCAGGGCGAGAAGCTGAAGTTCTTCGAGTTCCTGGGCTACTACGCGCGGACCAGAAACCTCACCACGATGCTGTGGGACAACGGCCAGCACTTCAACCGGACCACGTTCCAGTGGAGCGACCCTGACCTGTACCAGCAGATCAGGTCCAGCTGGACGGTGCGCTCCGGCACGGCCGACACCGACCTGCTCTTCGTGCACAAGTCGGCCCCGGTCACCGACGCCACGGTCACGTTGAACCTCAACGGCAACCGCCTGACCTCCATTGTGGACGGTTCCCGGATGCTGGTGCGCGGCAAGGACTACACCGTCAGCGCCGACCACCAGCAGGTCACCTTCACCGCGGCGCTGCTGACCCGCCTGGTCGGCGCGCGCCAGGACGGGGTGAACGCGGTACTGTCGGCGCGGTTCTCCCGCGGCGTCGCCTGGAAGTTCCGGGTGACCACGTACGACACCGCGGTGCTGCAGTCCGCCGCCGGTACCACGGACAGCCTGGTGATCCCCACGGCGTTCAACGGCGACCTGCTGGCCACCATGGAGGCCACGTATGCGGACGGCTCCGGCAACGCGGGCCCGCAGAACTGGACCTCGTTCAAGGAGTTCGGCCGCGCGTTCTCGCCGGACTACACCACCAACCGGATCACCCTGACGGCCGCGTTCTTCGCCGAGGTCAAGGACGGCGCCACGGTGAACCTGGTGTTCCATTTCTGGAGCGGCGCCACGGTGACCTACACGCTGGTCCGCGCCGGCACCCAGCTCACCGGCACCGCGGCCTGATCCCGGTCCCGCTGCGGGTGCGGCCTGACACCGCACGGGCCGCGCCCCGTGGGGGTGAAATGGGGCGTCAGGTTCGGGGCGGCGCGCAGAACTTCACCGAGACCCCGGCGACCGGGAACAGTCCGCATAGCAATCCCATGACAAACAGTCCGCGGCCGCGGCTCGCCATGACAACAGGCGGGTAGGAAGGCGCGCGCCCGGGGCCCGGTTGCGGCGCACCCTCGGCCTACCGTTGACACCCTCCACGCCCGTCGAAACACTCGCCCCCTGACCACGGACGGGGGAGCGACTACCGATGGCGCGGCTTGGCAGGTCGAAGAAGGTTATCCTCGCGCAGCCACATGGATTCTGCGCCGGTGTCCGCCGCGCGATCCTGATCGTCGAGGAGGCACTGGCGAAGTACGGGCCGCCGGTGTACGTACGAAAGGAGATCGTCCACAACCACTACGTCGTGCGTTCCCTGCGGCAGCGGGGGGCCGTATTCGTGGCGTCGGAGGACGAGGTTCCCGAGGGCGCGGTCTGCATCTTCTCCGCCCACGGCGTCTCCCCCGCCGTCCGCGGCAATGCGGCGGCGCGGAGGCTGGACGTCATCGACGCGACCTGCCCGCTGGTCTCCAAGGTCCATCAGGAGGCGCGCCGGCACGCCCGCGACGGAAAGACGATCCTGCTGATCGGCCATGCCGACCACGAAGAGGTGGAGGGGACGTTCGGGCACGCCCCGGACCGCACGATCATCCTGGACTCGGTGGAATCGGTGCAGCGTCTCACCCTGGCGCCCGACGCCGCGATCGGCTATCTGACCCAGACCACGTTGTCGCTGGACGAGACCGCCGGCATCGTCGACGCGTTGGCCGAGCGGTTCCCCGCGATGGCCGGACCAGCCAAGGGCGACATCTGTTACGCCAGCCAGAACCGCCAGAATGCCGTCAAGGCGATCGCGGTGCGCAGCGATCTCGTCCTGGTGGTCGGCTCCAACAACTCCAGCAACTCGATTCGCATGGTCGAGGTGGCCAAGGACCTGGGTGCGCCGGCCTATCTCGTACCGGACGTGACCGGCCTGCGCGAGGAGTGGCTGCGCGACGCTTCGGTGATCGGCGTGAGCGCCGGCGCCAGCGCCCCGGAAATTCTGGTGGAGCAGCTGCTCGACCGGCTCGCGGAGCACGGGTATCGCGACATCGAAATCGAACGGACGGCGATGGAGAACGTCGTCTTCGGACTTCCGTCGAGCCTCGCCGAACACGATTCGGCCAGCGCCTCAGCCTCCTGAATCGCGTCTGCCGCCGGTCGCACAGCCAGAGGAAGGCTCCCATGACCCTCATTGCCACCCGCCGGACTTCCGCAACCGAGCTCCCGCAGATCCGCCAGGACCTCCTCGACCGGGTCGAACAGCGGCTGGATCACTTCACCCGGGCGGAGCGCGCTCGCTGGCTCGAACTCAACCCGCGCGCCGCGCACCCGATCGACGCGCTCATCGACATGGTGAGCCGGGGCGGGAAGCGGCTGCGGCCCATCTTCTGCCTCAGCGGATTCCTCGCCGCGGGTGGCACCCCCGATTCTCAGCTCGCCGTGGACGCGTCGTGCGCCCTGGAACTGCTCCAGGCGTTCGCCCTGATCCATGACGATGTGATCGACAACTCTTCGCTCCGTCGGGGCGCGCCGACGATCCACGTCCGCCAGGCCGACGAGCACAGCGCCAAGGGCTGGCATGGCGAGGCCCGCCGGTTCGGTGAGAGCGTCGCGGTGCTCGCCGGCGATCTGGCGTTCGTCTACGCCGACCAGCTCACCTTTGACTTCCCGCCGGTGGCTCGGCGGCTGTGGGGCGAGTTGCGTACCGAACTGATCGTCGGCCAGTACCTGGATGTCGCGATCGCCGCCGAGGCCATCGTCGACCCTCGGCTGTCACGCTGGATCGCCGTCTGCAAGTCCGGTCGCTACTCGATCCAGCGCCCGCTGTTGCTCGGGGCCACCCTCGCCGGCCGGCCCGACCTGGCCACCGCGTTCGAGGGCTACGGCCTGGCCCTGGGCGAGGCGTTCCAGATGCGGGACGACCTGATCGACGCGTTCGGCACCACCGAGGCCGCCGGCAAGCCGGCCGGGCTGGACTTCGCCGAGCACAAGATGACCCTGCTGCTCACCCTGGCCGTCGAACGCGACGCCCGCATCCGGCAGCTCCTCACCCGGGACGGCGACGCACCGTGGGACGCGGACCTGATCCGCCAGGTGCTGGAGGAGACGGGAGTCCGCGAGACGGTCGAGCGCACCATCGCCGAGCTCGTCGACCGGGCCGTCGCGTCCATCGTGACCGCCGGTCTTGACCCGGCGTGGACCGAGGAGTTCTCCCGGCTGGCCACCCTCGTCGCCTACCGCGACCACTGATCGCCGGACGCTCTCCCGAAAGGAGTTGACCGACCATGGCACCTCCCGAGAACGGCGCCACCGCCCAGGTGCCCGCCGCGCAGATCCGTTTCCCCAGCTCGGCGCAGCGCCGCCTGATGCGGTCCGTCCGGCAGCCGAGCGACCTGCGGGCACTGGCCCCCGAGCAGCTCGCGACGCTGGCCCAGGAGATCCGCACCACGCTGGTGGAGAAGGTGTCCCGGACCGGCGGCCACCTCGGGCCCAACCTCGGGGTCGTGGAGCTGACCCTCGCCCTGCACCGGGTGTTCGAGTCGCCGCGGGACCGGATCGTCTGGGACACCGGGCACCAGAGCTACGTGCACAAGATGCTCACCGGCCGGGCCGACGGGTTCGACCAGCTGCGCAAGGGCGGCGGCATCTCCGGGTACCCGTCCCGCGGCGAGTCGGTCCACGATCTGGTGGAGAACTCGCACGCGTCCACCGCGCTCTCCTACGCCGACGGCCTGGCGAAAGCGGCCGCGCTGACCGGCGCCACGGACCGGGCCGTGGTCGCGGTGGTCGGGGACGGCGCGCTCACCGGCGGCATGTGCTGGGAGGCCATCAACAACATCGCCGCGGCCAAGGACCGGCCCGTCATCGTCGTGCTGAACGACAACGGCCGCTCCTACGCCCCGACTATCGGCGGGCTCGCCGACCAACTCACCAGGCTGCGCACCGCGCGCCGGTACGAGCGCGTCGGCGAGCCGTTGTACGCCGCCCTGCACAGCGCCAACATGTTCGACTGCCTGGGGTTGACGTACATCGGCCCGGTGGACGGCCACGACATCGCAGCCATGGAGTACGCCTTCGAGCGGGCCCGGCGCTTCGGTGGACCGGTCCTGGTCCACTGCATCACGGCCAAGGGCGCGGGCTACCTGCCCGCGGAGAGCCATGACCTCGACCGGTTCCACACCGTCGGCGCGATCGATCCGCGTACCGGCCGTTCCGTCAGTGCGCCGACCGCCCGCTCCTGGACATCGGTGTTCAGCGAGGAACTGGTCGCGGCGGGCGAGCGCCGAGCGGACCTGGTGGCGATCACCGCGGCGATGCTCGAGCCGACCGGCCTGCGCGACTTCGCCCTCCGGTTCCCCGGACGCACGTTCGACGTCGGCATCGCCGAGCAGCACGCCGTCACCTCGGCCGCCGGGCTGGCCATGGGTGGCCTGCACCCGGTCGTGGCGATCTACGCCACGTTCCTGAACCGGGCCTTCGACCAGGCCCTGATGGATGTGGCCCTGCACCGGCTCCCGGTGACGTTCGTACTGGACCGGGCCGGGGTCACCGGCGACGACGGGGCCAGCCACAACGGCATGTGGGACCTGTCGCTGCTGCAGCTGATACCGGGTATGCGCATCGCCGTGCCGCGCGACGGTAAGCGGCTCGGCGAGCTGTTCGGCGAGGCTCTGGCCGTCGACGACGGGCCGAGCGCCGTCCGGTTCCCCAAGGGGTCGGTCCAGACCGACCTACCGGCCGTCGGCACCATCGCCGATCTCGACATGCTGCACCGCGGCGAACACGAGGACGTACTCATCGTGGCCGTCGGGGCGATGGCCCGTACCTGCCTCGACCTCGCGTCGTTGCTGGCCGCCGACGGCATCGGCAGCACCGTCGTGGACCCGCGTTGGGTCAAGCCGGTCAGCCCGGCGCTGGCCCCGCTCGCGGCCCGCCACCGGCTGGTGGTCACGGTCGAGGACAACGGGGTGGTCGGCGGCGTCGGTTCGGCGATCGCGCAGGCCATGCGGGCCGCGGGGGTGGACACCCCGCTCCGGGACTTCGGCATCGTCCAGGAGTTCCTCGACCACGGCACGCGCGCCGACATCCTGCGAGCCGTCGGCCTGACCTCCGGCGACATCGCGGCACGGATCATCGAGACGCTGAGACCTCTCCGTCACCCGAACTCGACAAGGACTGCGCCATGCCTGTACCGCTGAACGCACCCGCGATGCCACCCAGGCCGATCGCCGCCCGCCGCGCTTCCCGGCAGATCATGGTGGGCAAGGTGCCGGTGGGCGGGGACGCCCCCATCTCGGTCCAGTCGATGACGACGACGCTCACCTCGGACGTCGACGCCACCTTGCAGCAGATCGCGCAGTTGACCGCGGCCGGCTGCCAGATCGTCCGGGTCGCGGTGCCGTCGCAGGACGACGCCGACGCGTTACCGGAGATCGCCCGGAAGTCGAGTATCCCGGTCATCGCGGACATCCACTTCCAGCCGCGGTACGTCTTCGCCGCCATCGACGCCGGCTGCGCCGCGGTGCGCGTCAACCCGGGCAACATCAGGCAGTTCGACGACAAGGTGAAGGAGATCGCCGCGGCCGCCTCCGGCGCCGGCGTCCCGATCCGGATCGGGGTGAACGCCGGCTCCCTGGACCAGCGGCTGCTGCGCAAATACGGGAAGAGCACCCCGGAGGCCCTGGTCGAGTCGGCGCTGTGGGAGTGCTCGCTGTTCGAGGAGCACGGGTTCCGTGACATCAAGATATCGGTCAAGCACAGTGATCCGGTCGTCATGATCTCCGCGTACCGGCTCCTGGCCCAGCAGTGCGACTACCCGCTGCACCTGGGGGTGACCGAGGCGGGGCCGGCCTTCCAGGGCACCGTCAAGTCGGCGGTGGCCTTCGGCGCCCTGCTCAGCGAGGGCATCGGCGACACCATCCGGGTGTCGCTGTCCACCCCGCCGGTGGAGGAGGTCAAGGTCGGGCTGCAGATCCTGGAGTCCCTCAACCTCAAGCAGCGCGGTCTGGAGATCGTCTCCTGTCCCGGATGCGGTCGCGCCCAGGTGGATATCTGGAAGCTGGCCGACGAGGTGACGGCCGGGCTCGACGGCCTCGACGCCCCGTTGCGGGTGGCCGTGATGGGTTGCGTGGTCAACGGTCCCGGCGAGGCCCGCGAGGCCGACCTCGGCGTCGCGGCCGGCAATGGAAAGGGGCAGATCTTCATCAAGGGTGTACCCGTCAGGACGGTACCCGAGTCGAGGATCGTGGAGACGCTGATCGAGGAGGCGCTGAAGCTGGTCGAGGGGATGCCGGCCGAGGAGTGAGCTCACGCCTTTCGCGCCCACCGCCGCGCGAACTGCTCCCGCAGTTGTACCCGGCGCACCTCGCCCAGCTCGTCCCGGGCGAGCGCTCCGACGAGTTCGAGGCGAGCTGGCAGGTGCGCACGGGCCACGCCGAGCCCCAGTAGATGCTCGCGCAGCTCCGTCAGACCCGGCGGATCGCCCGCCGGTACCACCACCGCGCAGGCCAGCTCGCCATACTCGGGATCCGCGCAGGCCACCACGGCCGCGTCGGCGACCTGCGGGTGCGCGAGCAGGCCGTCCTCTATCTCGGCGACCGGAACCAGGAACAGGCCACCGACCTCCTCGGTCGGCAGCTGTATCACCTCGACCTGGCCGGCGTCGTCGACCCGGACCAGATCGCCGGTGTCGAACCAGCCGTCCTGGTGCTTCCAGGCGAGCCGCAACTGCCCGGTGTCCCGCCGCCATACGGCCAGGCACGAGGAGGGACCCCGGATACGGATCCGGAACAGCCCGTCCTCGCCGTCGACCTTGGCCAATGCCGTCTCCAGGCCGGACGCCGTCGTGCCGGCACCCGCCTGCGGCGAACTCCGGCCGACGTGCAGCCGCACTCGCAGGACCTCGTGGACCTGTCGCATCAGCCGGGCCGACGTGCCGGCCGGATCGGCCGACAGCGCACGCCACAACGCGCTCAGATCGCGTGGTTGCTCGAGCTGTGCGGACAGGAGCTCAGACCACTGCACGGGCAGCGCGTAGGCCTGGCTGACCTTGCCGTACGCCATGAGGTCCAGTGCGGTCTTCGGGTCCCACACGTCCTGCAGCACCGCGGTGCCGCCACGCATCGCGGGTCCGACCACGACGTGCAGCAACGACGGCAGCGACGCGATCGGCAACGCTGAATAGGTGACGTCCCGGTGGGGCACGCCGGGCACCCGGATCCCCGCGCGAAGCGAGTTGGGTGTGTGCATGAACATGCTGTGTGTGTTGTCGAGGCCGACGGCGGTCACGATCAGGCAGACCCGATCCGCCAGGTCTCCCGGCACCCGCAGCCAGGCGCCGCGGTCGTAGCGTTCGTGCGGGGTCCGCAGGAAGTAGTCGGTGAAGTCGAGCGCTCCGGTGGCGGCCGCGTCGCCGACGACCACCCGCCGGCGCAGCCACGGCAGCGCCACGGCCAGGTCCGCCAGGACCTCCGCCTGCGGCACGCCACCCCAGACATCCGGTACCACGCACACGCGTGGTTGCGCGGCGTCCAGTACCGCCTCCAGATCCCGCGCGCCGTAGCTGGGCAGGATCGGTACCGCCACCGCACCGATCCGCAGGCACGCGAAGAACAGCGCGGAGCTCTCCCACCAGTTCGGCAGCTGGAACGCGACCGGATCGCCGGGGCCGATGCTCAGCGAGACAAGGGCGCGCGCGAACCGCTCGACGTACGTGGCCAGCTGCGCGTACGAGATGCGCACGGTCGGCGTGGCCGGGTGGCCGTGCGCCCGGTGGGCCACGATCGCGGTCCGGTTCGGGTGTGTCGCGCTCGCCCGGTACAGGTCGTGGACCACGCTCTGGGTACGCCACCAGCCGCGGGTCCGGAAGGTCTGGGCGAGTTCGGTGGGCGGCCGTACGGCGGAGAGCAGGTCCGCGAGCGCGACATCCCCGCCGGTTGCGCGCCGCGGACCACCCGACCCCATCCTCACTGTCTCCTGCCGACCGCCCAGGCCACCTGTACCCGGGACTTGCAACCGAGCTTGCGCATCACCTGCCGCACGTGGTTCACCACCGTCCACTCCGCGATGCACAACTGGTTGGCGATCTGGCGGTTCGTCAGCCCCTCGGCGACGCTCAGGGCCACCTGCAACTGGCGCGGCGTCAGCAGCGCGGCCTCGGCGCGGCCGCCGGCCCGCCGCGACTGCCCGACGGCGAGCGCTTCGGCGGCCATCGCCTCGGGCCGCGACCGCACGCCTTCCGCCCAGGCGCTGGCGAAAACCGTCGAACCAAGCTGCTGGCGCAGCGACGCGATGACCTCGTCGAGCCGGTCGCGCCGCCCCTCGGGCAGCGTGATGCCGGCCCGCCGGCGCAGTGTGCCGGCCGCGGCGAGCAGCCGCGTCGCCCGTTGCGGCTGGCCCGCCGCGTCCCGTATCAACAGCGCGGACGCCTCCAGCGCACCCGGAAGTTCACTCCGTTCGTCGATCGAGTCGAACAGCTGCAGGCTTTCCCGTACCGCGGACTGCGCCGCCGCCTCGTCGGCCGTCAGCGACGAGAGCCTGGCGCTGATCAGCAGGGTATGCGCAAGATCACGGATCTCGCCGATCTGCCGGTAGATGCGCAGCGCCCGGTCGAGCAGCGTGCCCGCCTCGGCGAACGCGGCGGCGTCGAGCAACGCCTCCGCCAGCCCGGCCGCCGCCTCGGCGGACCCGGCGGTGTCGCCCAGCCACTCGAGCGTCGAACGAGCCGCCGCGAGCAGGGACTGGCCGGCCTCACGCTCCCCGGCGTAGACCAGGGACCGGCCCAGCCGCGCCGACGCGCGGGCGCCGTGCTGCGAGTCGCGGAGCTGTTTGTAGATCGCCACCGCCCGCCGGTGCCGGTGGGCGGCGCCGTCATGGTCGCCGCGAGCCGACGACAGGTACCCCGCTCCGGTGTTCAGCCGGGCTCGAAGGCGCAGCACCCGTTCGCTGTCGTCGTGGTCCAGCGCGGCCGCGACGCCGTCGAACCAGTACAGCCCGGCCCGGAGTTCGCCCCGGATCAACCACGGCCGCTGGCAGGCCGCCAGGAGCGATGCCTGCCCCTCGAGGTCGCCGGCCCGCTGGAGGTGCTCCAGCGCGGCCAGCACGTTGTCGTGTTCGAGCCAGGCGATCCGGAGCCAGCGTCGCTGTTCGCAGCCGTAGAAGCGGCCCTCGATCGTGCGCATCAGCTTGCCGAAGTGTTGCGCGTGGCTATCCCGTACCGCCACGGCAACGCCCTGCTGTTCCAGGACGGTGCGGCCGTAGGCCCTTATCGAGCGCGACATGGTGAGGCGACTCTCCGCGCGCGGCTGCTCGACCAGGGTGAGCAGGCTCCGGTCGAGCAGCGCCTCGATCGTGCCGGCGGTGCCGGCCGGGGACAGCGGGGACACCTTCTCCACGGTCGCGAGCGTCGCGCCCTTCTCGAAGATCGACAGTCGCGCCAGCAGGGAGCGCTGGTCACGGGTGAGCCCGCGGCAACTCCAGTCGGCGACCGCGTGGATCGAGCGCTGCCGGTGCGGCACGTCAACCGGTCCGGCGAGGTGGCTGTCACCGCCACGGTGCAGCCAGGATCGCAGTTCGAGCACCGGGAACAGCCGCAGCCGGGCCGCTGCCAACTCCAGCGCCAGCGGCACGCCCTCCAGCAGGTTGCAGATGTCGAGGACGGCTTCCACGTTCTCGGCGGTGAGCGTGAAGTCGGGATTCACCTCGTGGGCCCGCTGGGTGAACAGCAACACCGCGGGGTTGTCCTGAACATCGGCGACGTCGGGTTCAACGAGCGGTCCGGGCGGCGTCAACGGCGGGACCGGTACCACCCGCTCGCCGTAGACCCGCAGCGTCTCCTGGCCGGTCGCCAGCACGGTCAGCCCCGGGTCCAGGGCGAGGAGTCCGGCGACCAACGGAGCCAGCTCCGGCGTACGGTGCTCGATGCCGTCCAGCACCAGCAGTGCCCGATCGTCCCCCACGAGTTCCGCCACCGCGCGATCGACGAGCGCGTGCACCGCGCCGGCGGACTGGCACACGGTGACGTCGACGACCCGTACGCCGCGCCGGAACTCGCCGGACACCGCGCGGCCCGCCTCGACGGCCAGCCGGCTCTTGCCGACTCCACCGGGACCGACCAGCGAGATCAACCGCACCGACGGGTCCAGGAGCTTGCCCTCCACAGCCAGCAGCTCCAGTTCGCGCCCCAACAGGTCGGACCGGGCCGGCCACGACGACGCGAGCGTTTCATGGAAAGGGGCAGCTCCGCCCGGAACAGGCGCTTTCAGATCGACCCGCATGACCCCCCTCAGCGACGTGTCCGGATTCGACGGTTCCGTTGTCACGCTAGGCAATAGCCCTTGCGTGGCTCTGTAGCCGGACACACGCTGAGGTTGGACTGGTCCGTGGTTGGTGTTGGCTTCGACCCGCGGCGGTGGGCATGGGTGATCACGGTGCGGCAGACGCTGAAACAGTTACTTCTGCGCGACGGCCGAATGGGTGAATGACCGCCGTCGTTCGTCCACGTAGCTATCCGACGACCGGACATAGGCGCCCCCTACATAGGGAGTGGACGTGTAACACTGGCGACGGTGTCCGGCCAACGGGGCGAGAGGCGACGGTGATGCGATCAGACGACGACGAACACCTCATGTTCCCGGAGCTGGACGACGTGAGCGTCCTGGTCTACCGGGAGGCGGTCAGACGTGGCAGGTTCATACCCGCTACGCTCGCCGAACGCCTCGACCTCGACCCGACCGACATAGCCCGCGCCGAACACGTGCTTCGCTCCCTGCGGCTCATCCACCCCATGCCGGGATGCCCGGAGGTAATGGTCCCGGTCGGTCCCGACACCGCCGCATCCTCGCTTGTCGCCCCGGCCGAGAATCAGGTCCGCGATCTGCAGTCTTCGGTCTCCGAGATCCGGACACGCATCATGGCACTGGCACCGGCGTATTTCGAGGACCGCCGGGACCGTAATCGCAGTGAGGCATTCGACGTGATTACTGACGTATCGGTGGTGCAGTCGGTCCTCAATGAGCACGCCCGCCGGTGCAAAACCGAAATCATGACGGTTCAACCCGGCGGCGCCCGACCGGCACAGCTGCTGTCCGCCGGCCGGAGCCCGATGCTGGAGGCGTTGGAGCGGGGTGTCGACAACCGCACCATTTATCAGCATCCCGCGCGTACCGACCTGGTCACGCGGGCCTACGTGTCGGACGCGACGAAACGGGGTGCGTGCATCCGTACGACCCAGGAGGTCATCAACCGGATGATCATTTTCGATCGCGAGATGGCGTTCCTTCCCGAGCGGGGTGTGACATACCGGGCCGCCGGTGCGATCGTCATCCGGGAACCGACCCTCCTTGGTTATCTGTGCGACGTCTTCGAGTACCTCTGGAACGCGGCCATTCCCTTCCAACCCGACGCCGACCAGACGAACCCGGTGACCGAGGATGTGAAACGGGCCGTCATCCGCCTCCTGGCCAAGGGGCACAAGGACGAAACGGTGGCCCGCCGCCTCGGCATGTCGGTACGCACGTGCCGGCGGCACATATCAGAGATCATGGACGAGCTCGCGACCACGAGCCGCTTCCAGGCCGGCGTGGAGGTTACCCGATCCGGCCTGCTGGACGACGCGGACGACGACGAGCGACTACAGATCTTGAATGGTCGGGTCGACTGATGCGTCATAGACGGCGGTACCCACCAGATACTCGCCGTCCAGGACGAACGAGCGGAACGTCCATTCGTCTCCGCTGGCGGGCGTCCCGTCCGGGCGCTGTACCCGGACCGCTTGCCCATCGGGCCCGAAGCCGATGTCGATGAAGCGGAAATGCATCCCCAGCCCCATCGCCTTGCCGTATGCGCCCTTCAGCGTCCACAGCCGGACGAGGCTGCGATTGCGCTCCTCCTCGGCGACCTCCGCCAGCGTGATCAGCTCGTACGGGGTGCACATGTGACGGCTCTGGCCGGTCCGGTAGAGGTCCCGGTCCAGTCGCTCGGCGTCGACCCCGATCAGGCCGCGGGTCGTCAACCCGATCAACACCAGTTGGTCGATGTAGCTGAGGCTGATGTCGACGCACCCGCATCCGGACAGGTAGGGCCGCCCCGTCGGGCCGTAGCTCAAGTCGAGCGAATCGGCATCCCCGTCGGCCAGGTTCGCCGCCGCGTGCCTGATCAGTGCCCGGGTGGCGGCGATGCGGACCGCCATCTCCCCGTTGGCCAGTTCCAGGTAGCGGCACCAGTCCCGGCCCAGCAGCGCGCGCAGGGAGTCGTCGTCGGTCCGCTCGGGCAGCCAGCCGGCCAGCCGGGCGTGCAGCAGTGCGGCCCCGCTGTCCGCCAGCTCGCGGCGCACCCGCTCCCAGGTGTCCGGGTCGGGCGTGGCCAATATCGACGCGCCGACCATCTCGTCGGGTTGCGGTTCCCAACGGCGTGGCATCACATCACGTCCGTTCCGATATGCGCCCAGAGTTCCTGCTCCTCCTCCTCGGCCGGAACCCGCTGTTGCGGAGTGTAGCCCGCCCGCTCGCTCGCCTCCACGGATTCCGGGAGTACTGTGCCCCGGGCATCATTTCCGCCCGTACATGGATCTGGCTTAAGCGTGGTGTGTCTACTGTGGACTGCGGCGGTCCAGCCACTCGCGAACCAGCTGATACCCCTCCCGCGCGCTGCGGTGCAGGTTGAGCGAATGTCCGGTGCCCGCGATGACATGCGCCGCCAGCTCCGCCCCGGGAGCGTAGAAACCCCGCTCGAAGCACCGCACCGAGCGCGCATCGGCGGCGAGCTTCACGCCCTCGCCGCGCAACAGCGCGTCGTGCTCGCCGACCACCAGCAGCACCGGGCGCAGCACCGCCGCGGAGTACTCGCGCAGGTAGGTCTGCGGAAGACTCTTCCCCTCGCCGATCGTCGCGGTCGACTTGATCAGCTCATGGTGCGCCGAGAGCCGGCGGTCGATCCCGCCCGCGTACTCGAACATCCGGGCCCGCAGTCCGGGCTTCTGCGTCAGGTACCACTCGGGCATGTCCGGGTCGCCGAGGATCGGGTCGTGCGCGGCCGGGTGGAACTGGCCGATCACCTCCTCGTACGCCGGCGCCCTCGCGTGCAGCATGCCCGTGAGCACGAGCGCGTCGACGTCGGCGTGGCGGGCCGCCTCGACGATGGCCAGACCGGAGCCGAAGGCGTGGCCGACCGTGACCACCTGGTCGAACGAATGCCCGCCCGGCGTACCGCGGCGCAGCTCCTGGATGACGCGGTGGATGACCTCGACATTGCTGTCCACGGTCACCTGATGCGCCGGCGGGCGGCTGCTCTGCCCGGTGCCCAGGCGGTCCAACGCGAGCACGGCATAGCCTTGCCGCAGCATGAATTCGACGTAGTCGTACTCGCCGGGCACCCGCCAGTACCGGCGGTCGTACGCCAGGCCGGGCAGCAGTACCTGCACGGCAGCCGCCCCGCCGGCCGGAACGAGAAGCTCCGCGCGGATCACCCACTCGACCGTCGGGTCGAGGCTGGGGCGGATCCGGACGGCCAGGTCTTCGGCAATCCGGCCAACCCCGGTCGTCTCGGTCACGCAGCCCACTCAAGCCGGGTCCGGAGCGATGGCCAAGCCGAGACTACCTGCAGTGCAAGTTGGTGCCACCGCGAATGGCCTGGCCGACTCGTGGTGCGCTGGCCAGTCTTGCAGAGGTGACCGACAAGCCCCGTCGAGGAATGTCCACCGCCACCCGTCACCTGATCCACCGGCCGAAATCGGCCCTCCACTTCCTGCTCGACTCCCGCTCCACCGAGGAGGAGCGCTTCGCGCTCGCCGGCGACATGCCGTACGACCATCCGCTGTTCAACGATGGCCTGGGGCAGGTCCACGACTCCCAGGTATTCGTGGAGATCGCCCGGCAGGTGGGCGCGTTCATCGGCCGGCGCTACTTCCGGGTTCCGCTGGACCGCTTCTGCCGGTTCGACAGCATCGAGTTCACGCTGACGGCTCCGGCGGCCTGGCGGGTGGGCGACGGTCCGGCCCACATGGCGATGGACATCCACGCGGCGCCGACCACGATGATCAATGGGGTACCCGGCGGGCTGCGCCTGTGCGGCACGATGGAGATCGACGGGATCGCCAGTTGCACGGGACATGCCGACCTGGGCTTTCCCGCTCCGGATGGTCATCGCCAGCACCGGTTGGTCAGCCGGCCGTGGGCCGCGGCGCGCGGTCTCGGGAACCGCCCGCCAGCGGCCGACCCGCACACGGTGGGCCGGTGCGACCCGCGCAATGTCGTCGTCTCGACGCCGGACGGCAGCGACGACGCGCTGTGCACGGAGCTCCTGGTGGATTCGGGACACCCGGTCTTCTTTCCGGGGCGCAGCGAGTTCGTGCCCGGCATCCTGCTGGTCGAGGCCATCCGCCAGACGTCGATGCTGATCGCGGCGCGAACCCGCGGGTTCAGCGCGCTGCATACCTGCGTCACCCGCGCGTCCGTGCGTTTCCGGGGCGACGCGGCGCTCGATCTGCCGCTGACCTGCACGGCCCACGCCGACCCGGTGGGCGGCGACCCGGACGGGAGGCCGTCGGCGCGCGTCCGCTCGACGATCGAACAGCTCGACCAGGTCGTGGCGGAGGCCGAGGTCACGCTGAACCATGCCATCTGATGGCAGCCGACATCGAGATCTTCGGGGGAGATCGTGAGGTACCGGGTACTAGGGCCGATGGAGGTGGACGGCGGGACCGCGGCCGGCACGCCCCGTGCCGCCAAGCTGCGCGTCGCACTGTCCACGCTCCTGATCCAGACGAACACCGTGGTGTCGGTCCAGGCGCTCGCCGACGAGCTCTGGGCCGAGCGGCCACCGCGCACCGCGATGATGACGCTCCAGGTGTACGTGTCTCAGCTGCGCCGGATCCTCGAAGCGGTGGACCCGGTACGGGGACGCGACTCGCTGGTCACCCGGGCACCCGGGTACCTGTTGCGAATCGACCCCGGACAGCTGGATCTCTCCGTCTTCCTGGAGTTCCACCAGCGCGGCCTGGCGGCGGCCCGGGTGGGAGACGACGCCCTCGCGGCATCGCTCCAGTGCCAGGCGCTGGAGTTGTGGCGCGGCCCGCTGCTGTCCGACATGCCACACGGGCCGATTCTCGGGGCCACCGCCGTGCGGATGAGCGAGCTGCGGCTGGCCGCGCTGGAGCATCGCATCCGCACCGACCTGCGCCTTGGACGCCACCACGCGCTGGTCAGTGAACTGCGCGCGCTGACCGGCGAGTACCCGCTGCACGAGGAACTGCACGCCCACCTGATGACCGCGCTGTACCGTTCCGGCCGCCGGGCCGATGCCCTGCGGGTCTTCACCGACCTGCGGCGAGCCATGGTCGATGAACTGGGAATCGAGCCGGGCGCGCCGCTACGCGAGCTGCACCGGCAGGTTCTGGACGGGGACGCGGGGCTGCTCGGGCCGGCCGGGCGCGCCGTCGTGACCGGTACGAGTCACCAGCTCGGCGCGGTCCACCTGCCGCCGCCGATCATCGACTTCGTCGGTCGCGACGACGCGTTGACCGAGGTGGAGGCCGTCCTCAGGGAAGCCTCGGCCGGCCGCACCGCCCCCGCGTGCATCTGCGTCCACGGCAGGTCGGGAGTCGGCAAGACCGCCCTGGCCCTCCAGGTCGCGCATCGTGCGGCCGAGGCGTTTCCAGACGGCCGCGTGTTCATCGACATGCAGGCGCCGCCCGGTCGACCGCGCTCCCGCGCCGACGCGTTCGCCACATTCCTGCGCCGGGCGGGCGTCACCGGCCATCTCCCGACCGACGACGAGGAACTCTCCACCGCGGTGCACCACCTGCTGAACCGGCACCGGTTGCTGCTGGTGCTCGACAACGTCTCGGCCGAGAGCCAGGTGCGGCCGTTCCTGCCCGCGACCCCCGGCAGCGCCGTCGTGGTAACCAGTCGCGTACCGCTGACGGGCCTGGGCGGCCCGAAGCCCTACCGTCTCGACGTCCTCGCTCCGGAGCATTCGGTTCGGCTCCTGGTGGCGGCGGCGGGAGCCGACCGGGTAGCCGACCAGCCAGAGGCGGTACGGGAGGTCGCCGCGCTGTGCGGACACCTGCCGATCGCGCTTCGCATCGCCGGCGCGCGGGTGGCCGCCCTGCCCCACTGGGACATCGCCGAATTCGCGGCACTGCTGCGCGATGGGAAGTCCCGGCTGGACCAGCTCCGGCTCGGTGACCTCGACGTCCGCACCACGCTGATGCCGGCCTATCAGGATTCGCCGGAGCCGGTCCGGCGGGCCTTCCGGTGGCTCTCGTTGCTGCCGGCCGGGGAGTTCCAGCTCTGGGCCGTGGCGGCGGTGCTCGACATCGGCCCGCAAGAGGCGGCCGGCGTGGTCAACAGCCTCCTCGACGCCCAACTGCTGGAGGCGACGGGCACCGGGCGATGCGCCCGGTTCCACTACCAGGAACTGCTCCGGGTACTGGCCAAGGAGTTGTTGGCCACGCACGACGAGCCGCCCGTCGTTCAGGAGGCGTTCGAGCGCATCGCCATGGCGTACCTGGATCTGTGCCTGTGCGCCGATCACCTGCTGTCCCCCGGCCGTTCCTTCTGGGCCACACCCAGCGCGGCGGGCGGCAGCGCCGCGATCGTCGGGGACGAACCGCTGCGGTGGTTCGCGCGCGAGCGAAGCTCACTGATCCACACCGTGCACGCCTTGTACCGGTCGGAACTGTGGCGGCCGGCGTGGCAGCTCGCCGAGAGCCTCGGCAGCTATCTCGAGGCGATCGCCGCGTGGGGCGACTGGGAGGTGACGCAACAGCTGGCCATGGGTGCCGCGGCCCGGCTTGATGACCCGACCCCCAAGGCGGTGAGCCTGAGCTCGCTCGGCGATCTCGCCTGGCAGCGTCGGCGTTACGCCGAGGCGGAGGCCAGGTACCAGGAGGCGGCGGACCTCGCCGGCCGGGCGGGCCTGCCGCAGCCGCACAGCCGCGCACTGGTCGGTCTGGCCGACCTTCAGCTGGCCAGCGGCGACCACACCCGGGCCCGGTCGTACGCGGAGTACGCGCTGTCCCTGTCGAGCGCGGCCGAGGATGTCTGGGGCTGCTGCAACGCACTGCGTTCGCTCGCCCTCGGCCACCTCGACGACAACCGTCCCAACCAGGCCATCCGGAGCTTCATGGAGTGCGCCGCACTCGCCGGACGGGTCCGGCATCGCCGCTTCGAAGGCTTCGCCCTCACCTCGGCGCAGCGCATCGCCACGCTCGAGAGCCTCACCAGCTCGGGCGGTCTCGAGATCCAGCCCGGCCTGTGGTGCCTGCGAACCTGACGAAGGGTTGTCACCTGCCGCTGGCGGGTTCGAGGTCGGACTCGACCACCGCCGCCGGCCCGGGGTCGACATCGTGCTGCCGGAACAGCCTGCTTGGCCACCACATCCATCGACCCACGTCCAGGGTCAGCGCGGTGACCAGCACCGAGCGGACGATCAGGGTGTCCAGCAGCACGCCGAACGCCACGGCGAACCCGAGCTCGGCCGCGAACACCAGCGGCAGCGAGCCCAGCGCCGCGAAGGTACCGGCCAGCACGAGGCCCGCCGAGGTGATCACACCTCCGGTGGTGGACAGGCCGGTCAGCGCGCCGCGCCGCGTGCCGTACCGCAGCGCCACCTCGCGTACCCGGCTGACCAGGAAGATGTTGTAGTCGATGCCCAGGGCGACCAGGAACACGAACGTCAGGAGCGGGAAGGAGGATTCCGCCCCGGCGAAGTGGAACACGTGGTTGAACACCAGGCTGCTCACACCGAGAGCCGCGCCGAACGACAGCACCACCGTCGCCATCAGCAGCAGTGGTGCCACGATCGACCGCAGCAGCAGCGCGAGGATGAGGAGCACCACGACCAGGACGATGGGAATGATCAGCTTGGAGTCGCGGGCGGCCGCCGTCTGCGTGTCGAGAATGACCGCCGCGTTGCCGCCGATCTGGGCGTCGGCACCCGGAATCCGGTGGACCGAGTCGCGGGCCTGCTCGACGGTACGCATCGCGGCCGCGCTGGTCGGATCGTCCGCGAGCTGCCCGAGCATCAAGGCGTCGCCGTCCTTGAGGACCGGCGTCGACACCTCGACGATCCCCGGGACGCCGGACAGCGCGGTCTTGACCTGGTCCGCGGAGGCGGCCTTGGTCACGACGTAGATGGGGTCGCCCGACCCGGCCGGGAAGTGCTCGGCCCGGATCTCCTGGCCGACGGCCATCTGCGGCTTGTTCGTGAACTCGTCCTTGTTGGCAAGCCCGTCGGCCTTGAGCCCGAGCACCCCGAGCGCCATGACGCCGAGGACGACCGCGGTACCGATCCACACGATCCGTGGGCGGCCGGAGATGGCGGTGCCGATCCGGGTCCAGATCCTCTCCCGGGTCGCGCTGGCCGATCCGTACGAGGGCTTCATCGGCCAGAAGATCCAACGGCCGCAGATGACCATCAGGGCCGGCATCAGGGTCACCATGGCCAGCAGGCCGACGAGGATGGCGATGGCACAGGCCGGCCCCATCCCCTTGGTGGAGTTGAGGCTGGCCAGCATCAGCAGCATCAGGCTGAACGCGACGGTTGCGGCGCTGGCGATGATCGCGGGGCTGGAGCGGTGCAGGGCCTCGGCCAACGCCTCGTGCCGATCCTCGTGCCGCTGCAGCTCCTCGCGGTACCGCGAGGTGAGCAGCAGCGCGTAGTCCGTGGCGGCGCCGAACACCAGCACGGTCAGGATGAAACTGGTCTGGGTGTTGACGGTGAGTCCGGCGTGCTTGGCCAGCAGGTAGATCACCGCTTCCGCGGTGACCAGGGCGCCGCCCACGGTCAGCATCGGCAGCAGTGGCAGCACCGGGCTGCGGTAGGTGAGCAGGAGGATCACGATCACCACCACCGCGGTGATCATCGTCAGGCTGCCGCCTCCGCTGAAGCCCTTGATCGAGTCGGACGCGTAGCCGGCCGCTCCGGTGACGTGGAAACCGAGACCGTTGGCGTTCGCCTCGCCGACCTTGGCGATCGAGTCGACGACCGTGCCGATCCCGGCCCAGCCCGTGCTGTCCTTGTGTACCTGGACCACGGTCTGGATGGCCTTGCCGTCCTGGGACATCACCGGGCCCTGTGGCTGCCCCACGACGTTGTCGACGCCCTTGAAGGCTTCGGCATCGGCCCGGGCCTTGGCCATGTCGGCCGGGGTGACGCCCGCGGGCCGGTCGTAGATCACGATCGCAGGTAGGGTGTCGGCCGCCTGGAACTTCGTGGCCCGGTCGACGACCTGGGTCGACTCCGCGTTGCTGGGCAGCCAGGCCGAGTTGTCGTTCTGCTGGACGCCGCTCAGCTTGCCGGCCAGCGAGCTGGCCGGAATCAGCAGGACCAGCCAGACACCGAGGACGACCCACTTCGCCACCCGGCCGCTGGGCAGGGACGCCAGTCTTCGAATCATGTGACTTTCCTCCGTGTTCAGTCGACGGGAGCGTGTCGGGATTGGAGACGGCGTAGATCCCGCGAGGACCAGGACGGCGTATCACGTGCGCGTTCTGAACTACGAGCCGTCCCGGCACACGGTGTGTGACACCCTCGACGGAGATGTGACCTACGTCCTATGTCACTCCCTGGAGGACAGCCGCTCGGCCCTGCACGCGGGAGCGAACGTGGCCGAACGCGAGCAGCACCGCAACGTCGGTCAGGATGGGGAAGTGGTAGGCGAACGGGCGGGGGCCGACCATGTCGGGCGGGCCGCCGTACCCGCCGTTCGCATTCTGGTGTGCGAGCAGCCAGGACAGGGCGCGCCCGATGGGTCGCGACCCGGTCCCGTAACAGAGCGCGACCAACCCGTAAGCGGTGCTGACGTCGTCGCTGGGATCTCCCGGCTGCATCCCCCAGCCGCCGTCGTCGTTCTGCGTCTCGCGCACCGTGCGCTCGATCCGCTCGGCCATGGCCGCGATGCGGCTGTCGCTCGGGTCCGCGGTGTACGCGGCCAGGCGCGCCCGGAACAACGTGTGCAGGCGGCTGCGGCTCCAGCCCGGCTCGAAGCCACCGTCGGACAGTTGGCTGCCGGCGAGAAAACCCAACGCGCGTTCCCGTGCCGGCGCGGTGGCGGGATGCGGCGCGAGCGCACCGATGGCCGCCGCCGTCATGCACGGCTCGGACGCGGCACCGGCGACGTATGTGGGGAACCCGCCGTCGGCACCCTGTACGGCCAGGAGCGCGTCCAGCCCGCGCCGCACCGCGCCGCCGAACTCGACCGGATCGGCTATCTGCAGGAACTCCAGCGCGCACGAGGTGTCGTCGACGTCGTTCTGCGCCACCGCGGGAGACATGGACCATCCCCCGTTGAGCGCCGCGCCGCGGGAAAGGGAGCGCAGCGGGGCGCCGCCCTGGTGGACGACGAGCATCCGGCCCATCGCCTGCAGCAGGTCCGATGGGGCACCGGCGGCGGCGAGACTCAGTCCGGCCGTCGCGGTACACCAGTTGTGCATCTCCGCCACGAACGGGAAGCCGCCGTCGTCGCGCTGGTACCGCAGCAGTGTCGCCACGCCGCCGCGCACGGTGGCCTCGTACCCGGGGACACCGGCGAGGCCGTGCAGGGTCAGCAGGTGCATCAGCACATACCCCTCCCACACCGTGGTCGCCGGGTCGGTGGCGACCAACGTGTCCAGCGCGTCAGCGGTGGCCTTGTTGCTGACTCGCGCGGCGGCGGCGAGGATCAGTGTCACGGCGGCCTGCTGGACAGCGGCCCACGAGTGCATGGGGTCGCTCGGGGCTTCCGCGTCGACCGCGGCCGCGACCTCGCGCGGCAGCGGGCACCCGAGCACCGACAGTACGGCGCACACCATCATGCGGCGGCGGGCCGAGATGAACCCGGGTGCGGCGCCGAGCACACCGTCCGCCAGCTTGCCGACGAGCGCGGCGTCGCCGTCGGAGGCCCGGCCGGTGGCCCGCCCGACGGCGAGCATGGCGAGGACGCGGTCGAGCTTCTCCGCGGAGTCCTGGTGCGCCTCGAGGTAGGCGAGCAGGCGGTCCCGGGCCGGTGCGGTCACGCCGGTACGCGTCATCAGCGACAGCGCGAGCGCCGATTCCAGCACCCGGCTTCGACACTCCTCGCGTATCGCGCCGTCCGGCTCCACCCTGTTGCTGAGGTACGCGAGCAGCCGGGAGGTGGCCTCGTGCACGTGATCCGGGTCGACTCCGGCGGGCCACTGGATCGGAGCCGAACGCATCACATCCGGCACTCTCATACCAGGCTCCAATCTCGCGGATCAGCGGACGCTCTGTGCGAAACGGAAGACGTTGTGCGGGTCGTATGTGTCCTTGATCCGCATCAGCCGGGGGTAGTTCTCGGCGTAGTACGAGCGCTTCCAGTCCGGCAGGCGCGGGTCGATGAAGTTCTGGTACGTCTCACCGTTCGAGTAGGGGTCCACCGCGGCGAAGCCGGAATCGACGAACTGGTACGCGGCGGCGACGGCGTCGTCGGCGACCGGCGCAACGGCGTTGGAGGTCAGGAAGCTGACCGAGTAGCGGCTGTCGCGGTGCACGTACGCGGTGGCGGTGCGCGACAGGGTGTTGGCCGCCCCGCCGAGGGCGGAGATCTGCAACTGGCGGCTCTGCCCGGCCAGCCGCGCCGTGCTCTCGACCACCGCGAGCGCCTTCGACCATCCCTCGCGCGGCATCACCTCGCTGAACAGGCGGCCGCGCCACGCCCCGAACGCCGGCCGCGGCAGCTGACCGCCGGGGGACGTGTCGGCGCGGTGGCACTGGGCGACCGAGAGGTCGGCGCACCGGTACAGGGACATCATGATCGGCTGGTAGGGCGCGGTGAACGTCTGGTTGACCGCCGGGGCGTGGCCGACCAGCGAGATGAGCCGCTGGATCTCGGCGGCGAACGCGGGGCCGGTGTCCACGGAGCCGAGGAAGACAGCCGCGGTCGGCACGTTGCCGGGCCCGGCGTCCATCAGCGTGACATTGACGCCGCTGCCGATCGACCACGGCGCGTCGACCAGCCACCGCGTCCAGCCGTCCAACATGTCCAGCGCCCGGTCGTAGGTCCAGACGAGGTTGCTGGCGCCGACGCCGGCCAGGGCGGTCGGGGTGATCTCGTAGGCGGTCACGATGCCGAAGTTGCCGCCACCGCCGCCGCGCAGGGCCCAGTAGAGGTCGGGGTGCTGCGTCGGTGACGCGGTCACGACGTTGCCGTTGGCCAGGACCACCTGCGCCGACGTCACCTTGTCCGAGGCCATGCCGATGCTGCGGGTGAACAGGCCCAGGCCGCCGCCCTGCAGGAACCCGCCGGCCGCCACGGTCGGGCAGTAGCCGCCGGATATCCCCAGCCCGGACGGTGCGAGCGTGTTCATGATGTCGATGAGCTGCGCCCCGGCGCCGAGCGTCGCACTGCCGTTGTCGAGGGCGACCGAGTTGAGCCCGGACACGTCGATGACGAGACCGGGCGTCGTGGAGTATCCGCCCGCGCTGTGGCCACCGCTACGCGCGGCGACGGGCATGCCGTGGTCCTGGGCGAAGCGGAGGCACACGGCCACGTCGGCGGCGGCGGCGCAGTAGGCGACCGCGCGGGGGTCGGCGTCGTCGAACTGGACCTGGTACAGCTGCTTTGCCGTCTGGTAGTCCGCGTCCGGCGGCAGCACCAGCCGACCCTGGAGGTGGTTGCGCAGCCGGTTCCATTTGTTGCTGAGCGTTGTCCGGGCACTCGCGGCGCCGGGTAGCGCAATCGTGGCCAGGGCTGCTCCGCCCCCGCCGAGGAGCAGCGACCTTCGAGTAATCACGCACTGCCTCTTTTCGACGAGGTGGACCCGGTCACGGGGCCTTGTGGCCCAGGACCAGGGAGATCGCGTTGCCCAGCGCGCCGGCCGGGTCGTCGCTGCCGCCCGTGCTGCGCCAGGCCACGTGGTTGTCGGGCCGGACCAGAACGGCGCCCTCGTCGGTGATCTCCCGGACGGCCGCCCAGCCGCCGTCGACGTCGACGTCGGTGTACTCCGCGCCGTCCCCGATACGGACCGCGACGATGGGTACCGAGAGCTTCTCCCCCACCTGCGCGGCCGCCTCGACCCACGGCGCTCCGTCCGGGCCGGTGATCAGCACGAAGCCGGTCCCGGCGCCGGCCAGGTCCTGGGTGGACAGGCGCTGGCCGTCGCGCTCGAGCCAGGCGTGCGGCAGCCGGTGCCCCGGGCGGGTCGTGGGCTGGTACACATCGCCCAGCGGCGCGCGGGCCGGCGGCCGGCTGCCGTCCGGGACGACCGCGCCGGTTTCGTAGCCGAAGCCGATCTCGACATCGTGCGCCTGGCACTCGCCACGGTGGGTGGCGAAGATTTCCGCGGCTCGGGCGCGCTGGGCCACGCCGACCGGAGTCGGGGCGAAGTACCCGAAGAACATCGGCGTCCGGCGCTGCGGCGGGACGTGCTGGCCGAGGCCGATGGCGCCGTCGATGACGACCTGGTGGTGGGCGGCCGCGGACATCGCCCAGCCCAGGTTGAACTGGCCGACCGGCCGCCGCTCCGCCTCGTAGGTGTCGAGCAGGCTGTCGGGCGCCTTGCCGGTGAGCACGGCGGCCAGCTTCCAGGCGAGGTTGTGCGCATCCTGGACACCGGAGTTCAGGCCCAGCCCGACGGCCGGCGGCTGGCGGTGCGCGGCATCGCCGGCGAGCAGCACCCGCCCGTAACGGTAGTGCTCGGCGAGCACCGCCTCCACGGTCCAGGTCGTCACCGCGAGCAGGGTCAGCTCCAGGTCGGGCAGGCCGAGAACCGCACGAACCTTGGCGATCACCGCCGGCTCGTCGGCTCGGTCCACCCCGGC
Source organism: Micromonosporaceae bacterium (assembly GCA_039649115.1). Lineage (GTDB taxonomy): Bacteria > Actinomycetota > Actinomycetes > Mycobacteriales > Micromonosporaceae > DATEJJ01. Next base: position 30,222 of record JBBWZQ010000044.1, read on the forward strand.
CAGGGCGACGTGCAGGCCCCACTCCTCGGAGTGCTTCCCCCAGGTCGGTCCCATCTCGATGAGGGCGCTGGAGAGGTCCGGACGGTACGGGTTGAGGAACCAGGTGATGATCGAGCCTTCGTTCCAGTACTCCGACAGGTCGGCGGAGAAGTAGACCGTCGTGGCGTCGAACAAGGCGGGCATGCCCTGCATCTGCGCGCCCACGGCGGCGCCGATCGTGCGGCCGCCGTCCGCCGCCACGACATGCCGCGCCGTGACCGTGGTCGTCTCCCCGGTCTCGGTGTCGCGGATCTCGGCGACGACCCGGTCACCGTTGTCGGACAGCGAGGTCAGCTCGCGGCCGAACAGGATGCACCCGGGATTGCGCTGTTCGGCGTGACGGCGCAGGATCGGCTCCAGCCGTACCTGTGGCAGCTTGGCCGCCATGACGGGCCCGGCCGCCGCGTACCTCTCGCGCAACGCGCCGCCGCCGAAAGCGTCCATCTCGTGGATCAGCTTCGCGTCCAGCGGTCCCGGCCCGGTCAGCGTGGTCTGCCAGCGCACCTTGCCGAACTTCTCCGGCGGTGCCCCCCGTTCGGCCACGTCGCCCGCCAGCCCGTGCTGACGGAAGATCTCCATGGTGCGCTGGTTGAGGTAATGCGCCTTCGGCAGGTTCGACGTGTCGGTACGCCGCTCCACCAATAGATGGTCGACATTGTGATCGGAGAGGAAGACAGCGGTGGACAAGCCGGTCCCGCCCCCGCCCACGATCAGAACCGGAACCTCGATAGCCCCCATACCTATCCTTCCCGAGCAGGTGAACGGGCGTCGCTAAACCGGGTCCGCAATGGCCCCGTCGGACAACTGCATGATGTCCAGGACCTCGGACCGCCATCGGTAATACGATTGGAGCTTGTAGTATTCGCCGTCCGGCCGGGAGGCAACAGCATAGACGAACCTCGAATTAACCTCGGATTTCCGCACGTGCTCGACGAATCGTTCGACCTTCGGGTCGAGTGGAACTGACAGTTCCGTCGGATCCGGTGTCGCCACGGCGAAACAGATCCGTTCGACCATCGGGGAGTCCCAGTTCAGGGTGACGTAGATGCCGAACGCCTTCTGGCCGAGTTCGAGCATCTGCTCACTCGGCTCCGCCTGATCGACCTCGCGAAGCATCGACCGAACGGACTCCGGCGCGAAGCCCTCGGCGGGGGGCTCGCCGAAGTACACGTTCACCGTCCTCTTCCGGTAGTCGATTCCGAGCAGTCCCACCGTGTCGCCCATGCCGTACCGGGCGAAGAAGCCGAGGCTCTCGCCCAGGCTGCGCGGCATCGACGGAATGCCGGCGAGTTTCGACACCTCCTGCAGGTCACCGCGGGGCAGGATCAGCCAGATCTTCTTGAAGCCCCCGACGACCCCGAGGTCGATGCCATAGCTGTCGATGGGGCAATGTGCCCGGACATCCGCGAGCAGGGCGCCGACCGGGTGGTCCGTGGGCGGCAGCAGGCCGTTGGACACGGCCAGCGCGTACGGATCAACGTCCAGCGGAACCGTGAACCGGCAGTCGAGGTCGCCCGAGTGGTCCTGACCGGTCGCCACCCGGAACGCGATCACGGCCTGCGCGAGAGCATCGCCGTACACGCGCAGGATGGGCATGACCTTGTCGCGCGAGCACGGCACCTCCAGCACCCGGGCGGATTGCTCGACAGCCGCATAGAGGCTCTCCACCGGATCTTCCAGCTCGACCCTGGCCACCTCGCCGACGGCCGCGTCCGCATCTTGACGCTCCATGCACGCCACCCTCGGCCACCGCACTTGGCCGGTACTTATGTGCGACTTGACGCTGGCTTGGCGAGGCCGGACCGGCCGAAGAGGTGTGCCACGCGAGCCGAGCCGGCCACCCCGCTGCGGGGTGGCCGGCTCGGGCCTGCGCTGTCCGCGCGCATCCGCGGCACGGTTCGGATGTGTTACCTGGCGACGACCAACGTGGCGGGTGACGGTGTGGGGTGGAACGTGATGTCGTCGAAGCCGACCTTGGCGAGCCACGTCAGGTAGTCGGCTCGCCGCCAGGTTCCGCCCTGCTTGCTCTTGAGGAGCATCTCGCCGGCGAAGGCCAGGGCGAACGGTGGCCCGCTTCGGTCGTCGTCGACCACGTAGTCGTTGATGACCAGCGTGCCGCGGGGTTTGAGGGCGGTCCGGAGCCTGCCGAAGATCGCGATGTTGTCCTCCGGCCCCTCCTGGTGGGCGATGTGGGAGTAGACGGCGAGGTCGTAGATACCGGTACCGAAGTCGGTGGTGTGCAGGTCGCCGTCGATGGTGGCGAATCGATCAGCGACGCCGCGTTCGGCCAGGAGCCGGCGGGCGATCGAGTTGATCGGGGACCAGTCGAGCTGGGTGGCCCGGGCGCTGGGGTTGAGGCCGAGCCAGGTGGCGGAGTAGATGCCCGAGCCGCCGCCGACGTCGAGGATCGAGATCTCGCCGGCCTCGGCCAGTCGCAGGATGTCGGCGGCCATCGTCGCCACCGGGACCGACTGCGCGGCGATGGCCTGGACCAGACTCTCCCAGTGGGGGTTGTCGACGACCTCGACGGTCGCGACGTCCACCGGCCCGCCGGCCCGGACCGCGGCGGGCAGGCCGGCCAGGCTGCCCATGTGGCCCATCTTGAGCGCGGCGAACCTGCTGAGGTCGGTCGGCTTGCCTTCGACCAGGAAAGCGGACGCGTCGGCGCTGTTGCGGTACGCGCCATCGCGCACCTCGACCAGGTGCAGGCTGACGAGTCCGTCGAGGAGGGCCTGCGCGCCCCGCACCGAGATTCCGGCCCGGTCGGCCAGCCGGTCGGCGGTGTCCGCGCCGGCCTCCAGGTGGGTGAACAGGGAGTGGCTCGCGGCCGTGCCCAGGACACCGGTGGCCCAGTACCCGAAGATGTGCTGCATGATCCGGTTCGGTGTCGGTTGGTCGCTGTTCATGCTGCCGCGTCCTGGCTCCCGGGTGGGCGTACGTGGGCCCGCAGTGCGGCGCGCAGCGCTACGCTGACCCGTTCGACCTGGTCCATGCTCAGCTCGGCGTGCATCGGGATGGCGAGGTTGCGCCCGAAGAGGTCCGCCGACACCGGGCAGGTCTGCTTGGTTTCGAACACCGGCTGCAGGTGGCTGGCCCAGGTGCCGTGTCCACAGCCGATGCCCTGGGCGCGCAGGTCGGTGGCGACCGCCGCCCGATCCACGCTCGGGTCCAACGTGACCATGTACGTCTGCCAGGCGTGGGTGCGGTCGTCCGGCACGTGCGGGAGCGTGAGGAGCGGCTCGCCGGCGAGTAGTTCCGCGTAGCGCGCGGCGACGGCGCGCCGGCGTTCCAGCAGCTCGCCGATCCGGCCCAGCTGTACCTGCAGGATCGCGGCGGCGATGTCGGACAGCTTGTAGTTGTACCCGATCTCGGTGAACTCCGGGATCGGCAGGCCGACCATCTGCGCCTGGTCGAAGATGCTGCCGATACCGAAGGACGAGCGCAGCCGGGCGTCCGCCGCGAGAAGATGGTCGGCGGTGAGCAGGGCTCCGCCTTCACCGCTCGTGGCGCCCTTGCGTCCGTGGAAGGACAGGCAGGCGACCGGGGCCAGCGCACCCGCCTCCCGCCCCTGGTACGTGGCGCCGACGGCACAGGCGGCGTCCTCGACGAGGAACAGCCCGTGCCGCTCGGCGATCCGCGTCAACTCCGCATAGTCGGCGGGCAGGCCGACCGTGTCCACGGCGATCACGCCTGCCGTTCGCGGGCCGATCAGGTCCGCCACGGCTTGCGGGTCGATGGTGCCGGTGTCCCGGCGTACGTCGGCGAAGACGGGTTCGGCGCCGACGTAGCGCACCGCGTGGGCCGGCGCCGGAAACGTGTAGTCGGCGACGATGACCTCGCTGCCCGGCTGGACGTCCAGGGCGAGCAGGGCCAGGTGCAGCGCGGCGCCGCAGTTGCTGACCGCGACCGCGCCGCCGACCGCGTACCGGGCGACGAGTTGGGCCTCGAGCGCCTTGCATCTGGGGCCTTGGCCGGCCGGCCAACCCGACGCGAACACCTCCGCGACGGCGGCGAGTTCCAGCTCGCCGAGGCTGGCGTGGACCAGGGGAATGGTGTTCATCGTCGTCAGCTCCCGGGTGGCCCGTAGCGGAGGGGGGTGATCTGGCGGACGTCGTAGCGGTCGCGTAGCCGCTGCACGGCGTCCGGGTCCACCGCCCGGCGCGCGGCGAAGATCTCGCAGATCTCCTCGAAGTAACGCTCGTGATCCGGCGCGGGGGAACTCTGGAACAGCATGCGCGCCGGCCCGTCGGTGGAGTTCCGGAACGCGTGCGGGCAGCCGGGCGGCACGAACATGCAGCTGCCCGGGCCGGCGTGGACCACCCGGTCGCCCTCGGGGGACTCCCAGTCGTGCCAGGTGTCCCCGGTACGGCCGGTCGGCTCGAACGCGAACAGGTCGAGCGCGCCCTCCAGCACGTAGAAGAACTCGTGCGAGCGGCCATGGGTATGCGCCCCGACATCGAAGCCGGGCGGGACCACCACTTCGAAGATCGAGGCGATGGACCCGTCGGCGCCGGTGACCTTGAAGGTGACGTCCTGCGCCTTCGTCGCCAGCCTGCGGCCCTGGCCGGGTGGGACTACGAGGCCGCGCATGCTGCCGGTACCCCGGTGGTGGAAGCGAGATCCCGCGGGCGGGACACCGCGGGGCCGCGGTGGACCCGGTCGGCGGTGTCGCGCGTGTCGGCGGTCCAGGTACCCATCGCCATCTCGGCCGTGATCCCGGGACCGAAGCCCGCGATGACTCCGGTCGCGCCGGGGATCGTCGAGTTCTCCTCGAACAACCTGCGCACCGCGTCGAGCACGACCGCACTGGCGATGTTGCCGTGTTCGGTCAGGGTCGCCCAGCTGTGGCGGAACATGTCGCGATCCACATCGAGGAACTTGGCGAGGTCGTCCAGGATCCGCGGCCCGCCGGCGTGGATGATGTAGAAGTCGAGCTGCCCGATGTCCCAGCCGTGGTCGACGGCCAGGTCACGCAGCACCGGGGCCAGCGGCTTCATCGTGCCGGGAACCCGCCGGTCCAGCCGGAAGTGGAAGCCGGTGGCTCGCACGGCGTAGGAAATCCACTCCTCGGTGTTCGGGATGAGGTATGAGGCGTTGCGCTCCAGCGCTATGCCGGTCCCGCCGCTGCCTCGCAGTACGGCAGCCGCGACCGCGTCACCGAACAGCCCGTCCGACAACAGCGAACCGACACTGTCGTCGACGGGCTGGTAACACAGCGAACACAGCTCGCACGACACGATCAGAACATTGCTGTCGGGGTACGCGGTGCAGAAGTCGTGGGCCCGGTTGATCGCCGCCGCTCCCGCCGCGCAGCCCAGCTGCGCGATGGGCATCTGCCGGGTGTCGAAACGGAACCCCATGTTGTTGATGAGCCAGGCGGTCAGCGACGGCATCAGGAATCCGGTACACGACACATAAATGATCAGATCGATGTCGGTCACCGTGACGCCGGCATTCGCCAGGGCCTGTTCGATGACCTCGGGGCAGCGCTTCTTCGACTCAAGCTCGTAGATGCGATTGCGCTCCTCGAAGCCGGGGTGGCTCAGCGTCTGCTCGATCGGCTGAACGATGTGTCGCTTCCGCACTCCGGTGTGCTGGATCAGTCGAAGCGCCAACGGAAGCTGTGGTTTTCCGGCGTGCAGCCGCTCGGCGAATTCCAGGGTCTCTTCCATTGTGATGACATGTTCCGGCAGGCTCACCGACGGCTTGCACAACGTTGGCATACCTGGAATCCACCTTCTGTCGGCGATACGTAAAGGTCCGGGCGTGAATAGTCAATCGGCGTCGAACTCCGCCAGCACGCCGTCCCACAGCCCGTTGCGTGCCTTGATGGCTTCGACGCTCACCGTGCGGGCCTCGGCCTCGCGCCGCGGATCGCCGTCACACAGGGCGGCGAGCAGGCGCAGTGCGAGCGGGCCGTGCGTGTCGTGGTCCAGGGTTATGTGGCGGTCCAGGTAGTGCTGGAACACCGGCGCGTTCGCGAGCACCTCGGCCACGTTGGCGCGGACCGCGGAGAACACGTCCGGCAGCAGGTTCTCGCGGCCGTGGCAGAACGAGGAGGCCACCTCGTGCGGTGCGCCGTTCAGGGCCACGTCGAGGGTGTGGCCGACGAACTCGCGGACGCTCGGCGGGATCCGCTCGTCCTTGAGCGCCGCCACGGGCCCGACCCCGCTGTCGAGAGCGGCGAGGAACGCGTCGATCGGCCCGGTGTCGGCGTCGAGCTCGGCCATCGCGCGCCGGTACAGCTCGAAGTGGCTGATGTAACCGCCGCCGATGTCCTCGTCGGTCTCCTCAGCCAGGACGATCTCCATGATGAACCGGCCGTGCTCGGCGTGGCCTCGCGGCCGCCAGGGCAGCGTGACCGTGGTGACCTCGGCCTGCAGGCGCTTGAGCAGGCTGAAGAAGTCCCACACCGCGAACACGTGGTGCTTCATGAAGACCCGCAGCCGGTCCTCGGTGGTGACCTGCGCATAGAGGGGGTGGTCGACGAGCTTGGCACGTGCCATGTCGAACTCAGCGTTGGCGGTCAACTTTTCCTCCCGTGAATTCGTGGTCCCGCTCGTGGATCCGGCGGGTCAGCTCGATGCGCCGTACCTTCAAGGTGCCGGTCCGGGGCAGCTCGGCCTGGGGGATCTGGATCGGGTCGGCCAGCTGCGGGAAGTTGACGACGGCCGCGCGCCAGCGGTCCCGGTCCAGCGGTCGGTCCTCGTGGGTGCAGAGCACCGGTACCGGCTCGGCGTTCGGACCTGGCACCACCACGAGCTCGCTGAGCTCCTCGAGCTGGCCCAGCACCAGGTCCTCGACCTCCAGGATGCTGCGGACGCCGGGGATCATGTCGACCTCGCGGTCGAGCATGTGCAGGCAGCCGAGCCTGGTGCGGTAACCGACGTCCCCGGTCCGCCACCAGTCTCCGTGCCGGTTGGCGTCGTACCGGTCCTGCTCGCCGAAGTAGGTCTTGGCCAGGCCGACCCAGCCGACCTCGATGTAGCCCGGGTTCGTCGCGGACGGCGGGCGGCCGTTGCGGCTCACCACGCGCACCTTCGCCGCGCCGGGCATCGGGAAACCGACGCAGCGCCCGTCGGCCTGGTGTGCGGACCTGCGGAAGTACGGTCGGCCGACGGCCGGACCCACCTCGCTCTGCCCGTAGATCTGGAAGAACATCGGTGCCCGCCGGTCGGACGATTCGAGCAGCCGGCCCATCGTCCGGGGGTGGATCGCATCGAACGTGCTGCTGAAATACTTCACCGACGCGAACGGCTTGCGCGGATCGTCGGTCAGGCACTCCCACTCCATCAAGGAGTTGGGCAACGCCTCGATGAACCCGGGCCGGTGCTCGAGGAACGATCGGGCGATGCTCTCGGGGTCGGACTCGTTCAGGAGCAGGACGGGCATCTCCCGCAACAACACCAGAGCCATGGCCGCGAACATCCGCGAATGCACGAACGAGATGTGGATCGCGACGGTCTCCCGCTCCCGCTTCCGCATCAACGACAGCAGTCGCCACTGCGGCGTGAGCCGGGCGCCCATGGTCCGCGGCGTGTGCACGACGAGCTTGGGCAACCCGGTGGTGCCGGACGTGTGAGTGATCATCGCGGCCTCGTCCACCGGCCGGTTGACCGGCACGACACGCGGAGACCCGACGAGCTCGGTGAGCGATACCACGCCCGGCCGGCTGCCGGTCACGATGATCACCCGGTCGGTGAGATCGGCCACCGGTTCGCCGGCCAGCGCGTCGAGCTTGCGCTCGTCCGTGAGCAGCTTCGGCTGGTTAAGCCGGCCGAGCAGCGCCCCGACGGTCGCGGTGTCCAGAGCCGGCGAGAGCATCACGGGAACCGCACCGACGCGCGACACCGCGATGGCGATCACCCAGACGTCGAAGTTCGCGGTCTTGTAGATCGCGACGTGGTCGCCGGCCCGTACCCCGGCCACGGACAGCCGGCCGGCCAGGTCGTCCACGTGTCCGGCGAGTTGGGTCACTGTCATACGCCGTCCCGCCTCGGGCAGGACGTCCAGATCGTGGTCGAGGCGCAGCGGCGTGGCAGCGTTCTGGGCCGCCGCCATCTCCGGCAGGATGCCGAGATGCAGGCCATTCCTCCGTACCATCCGATGGATCTCGGCGCTCTTCACGCGGACCGCCTCCTTCGCGGGTCTTCGACGAACATCGGGGCTTCGACGAACATCGGGCTTGGACGGACAATCGGACGGCCGCGGATCAGCGACGCGAGCGGACCCCGCTCGACAAGTGCCGACATGACGCCGGATCCGGGTGCACCCGTCTCCCGCGATCCTGTGTATGCAGCGTCGACCGGCGGGCTTAAGCGCGGCCGATCAACGGATTGGTGCCGGCTTGGCGTTTCTGGCGGCCTGCCGCCGGATCCAACGTCCTCGGCCCGCCACCACGGATCCGGAGGCCTTCCGCCGACACGACCGCGGCGCTCAAGGCCCGGCCGGGGCCGCGGCGGCCGTGCGGGGCTAGGCCACGCCTTCCTTCGCCACGCCAACGAGCACGGCGCGGTGCGCCGGGTCGCCGTCGCGGTTGCGGACGACGGCCAGGCAGGACCGAACGAGCGAGCGCTGCGCGGGATCGGTCACCTGCGGCAGGGCGCGCTCGAAGACATCGAGGAGCCGCCGGTTGACCGCGCCGTGGTTGATCGGGTACCAGTTCAGTTCGCCGACGGCCGCGACCGCCGCCGTGACCACTCGCGCGGCATCCGGGTCGGCTCGGGCGTCATCCGCCGCGAGGGCCTCCTCCAGGGCCTGGATCAATACCGGGAGCCCGTCGTGCGGGTTCCCGGCCCGGCACAGGGACGTTCCCAGGCCCATCAGCAGCGGGTAGCGGTCGAGGTCCCCCGGTCCGGCCAGGTCGGCCGCTGCCAGAGCCTGCCGCCACAGCGCGACCGCATCGTCGAAGGCGAGGTTGGCGGCGGCGACGCGGGCGGCGGCCGTGGCGTGGCTCACGGCGTGCGCGGCGGCGGCGGGGGTGAGCTCGGCGGCGAGCAGCCAGTGGCGGGCTATCTCGGCGGCCCTCCCGGGGTCGTGCTGCCACGCCCGGGCCGCCGCCGCACCGATCCGCCGGTGCCGACGGATCCGGCGCAGCCGGCCGGTGGTTTCGTACAGCACGTCGGAGGTCACCGGGTGGGTGAAGCGGAACCAGCCCAGTCGCTGGTGGTCTTCGACGATCAGGCCGGCCGCGACCGCGGTGTCCATGGCCTCCAGCGCCGCCTCGATCTCGGCCGCGGCGGCCTCGGCGACCACCTCGATGTCGAAGTGCCGGCCGGCGACGGCGGCGACCGACAGCAGCTCGGCCGCGGTCGCGGGCAACCGGGCGACGCGTCGCAGCACCACGTCGCGCACCGCTGCCGGTACCGCCGCCGGGTGGGATCGAGCCAAGCCCGGCTCACGGGCCAGCTGCTCGATCAACTCCCGCAGGAAGAACGGATTGCCGCCGGTACGGGCCCAGAGTCCGTCCGCCGCCTGCCGGCTGACCTCCCGGTGCAGGACGGCGCTCGCCAGCGTCCGAGTCTCCTCGGCATCCAGGCCAGCCAGCTCGATGCGGGTCGACCCCGCGCGGGCCAGTGCCGGTAGCGTCTCGGCCAGGGCGGCTGCCTCGCCCGACCAGTAGGACGCGATCAGCAGCAGCCGGCTGGCCGGCACCGACCCGGCTAGGTGGGCCAGCAGCCGCAGCGAGCTCGGGTCGGCCCGATGCAGGTGATCGAGAACCACCACCAGCGGAACGGCACGGGACGCGTCGGTCAGGTACTGGACGATCGCCTCGAACCTCCGCAGGGCGTCGCCGGCCGCCAGCGACCGGACGCGCCCGGCCAGCAGCCCGGCCACCGGAGCCGGTACCGGATGCTGCGGGAACGCGGTGACGGCCGCCCGCAGGACCTGCTCCCATGGCCACAACGGGGGTGCGGCGACGTGCTCGGCGCAGGTGCCCCAGAGCACCGGCACATCGGCCAGCCCGGCGAAGCGCCGCAGCAGGCTGGTTTTCCCGATCCCCGGCTCCCCGGAGACGGTCACCACCCGTCCGCGACCAGCGGCCGCGGCGGCCGACGCCTCGGCCAGCTGCCGCAGCGCCGGCTCCCGCCCGACGAAGGTCCCCCCGCCGGCGACCGGCTGCTCGCACGGGCCGGCGATCGGCTGCTCGCACCGGCCGGCGACCGGCTGTTCGCACGGGCCGGATGGGCCGGCGGCCGGTGTCGCGGGCGGTGTCGCGGCCGCAACGGTCGGGGCCGGGTGCCAGTCCAGGTCCGGAGCCTGGTTCAGGATTTCGCGCTGGAGCTGTTGTAGCGCCGGTCGGGGGTCGATGCCCACCTCGTCGGCCAACCGCTTCTGGATGGTCCGCAGGACTCCCAGCGCCTCGGCCTGCCGGCCGGCGCGGTACAACGTCAGGCTCAGCAGCTCGCAGCCGTACTCGCGCAGCGGATTGGCCTGGACGAGCGCCTCCAGCTCGGGCAGGGCCACCTCGTGGGCACCGACAGCCAGCAGCGCCGCGCAGCGCGCCTCGATGACCGACAACCGCAGCTTTTCCAGGCGTGCCACCTCGGTGGCCACGTGCGTGACGGTGGCCACCTCCGCGTAGGCCTTCCCGCGCCACAACGCCAGCGCCGCCTCGAACTCACCGAGCGACTGCCGCGGATCGCCCCGATCCCACGCCTGCCATCCCGCCGTGGCGTGCGCGCCGAACCGGCGGACGTCGACATCGACGAGGCGCCCGTCCAGCAGGTAGCCGCCGGGGCAGGTGCGCAACACCGCGGCCGGCTTGCGCGGAGCCCGATCCGGTTCCAACACCCGGCGCAGATTGGCGATGTACGCCTGCAGCGAGGTCATCGCCGACCGCGGCGGGCGCCCCGCCCACAGCGTCTCCAGGACCAGCTCCACCGCGACCGGTTGACCGATCCGGCTCACCAGCAGCGCGAGCAGTGCGCGCTGCTTGGGCGTGCCCAGGTTGGCCGGCCGACCGGCGACCACCGCCTCCAGCGGACCCAACGCGTGGAACTCCACCACGGCCGGCGCCTCGGCCCATCGAAGCGAGTCCCCCGCGACGATCGCGCCGGTCATACGTCGCCCGCGTCGCGGGCATGAACCGCTGGCCGCATGATGGTGCCCTTTCCCCGTGGATACCAAGGCCGCGCTCACGTGCCAGGCCCGAGGCTACCGGCTGGGCGCGGTCGGTGGCAACGAGCGCCCGATCGCCAACGTCCGATGTGGACGGTCAGCAGCCTTATGTTATCGATCGGGATTGACGCCGGCGGGTACCATTTGGTGGCCCTGATTCCCAGGAAACGGAAACTCATGTTTGCCGCCTACGTAACGATCGACTTAATCGCTTCGATATTTACCGGCATCGCCGCCGTCACGTACCTGATCGGCCACCCCTACCCCAAGGCCCAAGCGGAAATGAAGCGCCTGCCGAGTTCGTGGCTGCCCAGGCTGGGCACGGCGCTGGCGGCAGGCTCGCTGGGCCTGCTCGCCGGCTTCGCGGTGCCGGTGCTGGGCACGCTCGCCTCGCTCGGCCTCGTGCTGTACTTCATCGGCGCGTTCATCGCACACATGCGGGTGGGATCCCGCAAGCTCGCCGGGTGGGCCATCTTCTTCGTCACCACGGTGGCGGCTCTCGTGGTGAACCTGGCATACCACGGCCTCTGGTGATCCTGCTTCGCAGTCCGTCGCCGGCTCTGCTGCCGGCGCGATCAGCCGATGGCCGCGTCGGCCGGCGTTGCCGGGGCGGACTCGACCTGGCCCTGGCGCGCCGGCCCGCCTGGCCGGGAAACGCGTACCGGCAGGCAGGCGAGCGCGCCCAGCAGGACGACCAGCACCGGAACGATCATTGCCGGCCGCATGGCGCTCACGAAGCCGTGCTCGAAAACCTGGGTAGCCACGCCGTGGATGCGGTCGGCGACGTCCTGCGGGAGACCGGCCGGCGAGCCGGCGGTCGCGACCTGGCCGGTGCCGACCTCCAGCCCGTGCTTGCCCGCGTCGGCGAAGCCCTGCACGAAGTGGTCCCGGTACGGCGCGGGCACCTCGGCGGCCCGCTGCCGTGCCTGCTCGCGCAGCGCGGCGGCGAGCTGGTTCTGCAGGATCGCGCCCACGGCCGCGCCCGCCAGTACCGAACCGACCTGGCGAATCGTGTTGCTGACCCCGGATGCCGCGCCGGAGAGCCGGGGCGGCACGTTACGCATCGCTTCGGTGGTCATCGGGGTGAACGTGCAGCCGAATCCGATGCCGGCAAGGATGAAGGCCGGCAGCACCGCCGTCCAGCTCCTGCCCACCCCGGCGGCGGTCGCCAGCCACAGCGTGCCGGCCGCGTAGAGCACCAGACCGGTCATCAGGATGTACTTGCCGCCGAACCTGTCCACCAGCTTGCCGACGGGCCCGGCGACCAGCATCGCCGCCACCGAGGTGGGCGCCATGACGAGCCCGGCCTTCAGGGCCGAGAAGCCCAACACCGACTGCAGGTAGATGGTCATCGTCAGGAACAGGCCCATGACGCCGAAGGACACGCAGACGGCCACGACGTTCATGAGGGTGAAATTGCGGTCGCCGAAAAGAGAGAACGGAATCAGCGGTTGACGCTCCTGCTGCCTGCGCTGCTGCACCAGGAGGGCGGCCAGGAGTACGACGCCGGCCGCGACGAAGGCCCAGACCCGCCCGTCCCAGCCGTACCGGGGACCCTCGGTGAGCGCGAAGGCAAAGCAGAACAGCGTCGCTGTCGCGAGCACCACGCCGCGGACGTCGAGCCGCTGCCCTGGCACTCGACGACCTCCGGGCAGGATCGGGATGGCCGCGAGCAGGACCAGGATCCCGATGGGCAGGTTGACGAAGAAGATCCACCGCCAGCTGAACTCGGTTACCAGCAGGCCGCCCACGGTAGGACCGGCGACGGTCGACAGGCCCGCCACGGAACCCCAGATACCCAGGGCGGCGCCGCGGCGCTCCGCCGGAAAGATGTCCACGATGATGGACAGGGTCTGCGGCAGCATCAACGCCGCACCGAAGCCCTGCACCGCGCGCGCGGCGATCAGTTGGGCCGGGTTCTGGGCCAGCCCGCAGGCAAGACTGGCCATCGTGAACACGACCACGCCCGTGAGGAAGAGCGACTTCTTGCCCCGCAGGTCACCCAGCCGCCCCGCCGTGATCAGCGTGACGGCAAGCACCAGGGTGTACGCGTTGCTGATCCACAGGACCTGGTCGAGGGATGCGCCGAGCTTGTCGACCATGTTCGGGATCGCGATGTTGACGATTGTCAGGTCGAGCAGCGTCATGAAGAAGCCGAGGGACAGCGTGATGAGCACTGCCCACGGGTTACCATGCCATTTACTCACGGATCCTCACCTTTCGTGCGTCGCGGAGCGCCCCGGTACTGCACTGAGAGGACATCCGTGAGAGGAGACGTGACACGGACGCGGGCGATGAGACCCGCATCACATCTGGCGGGTTCGCGGCACATCCGCGGGGCCACATCCCTCTCAGACACAGAGGGGACCAGGGGGGCGACATGACCGACCGGCCGGCCGACGTCGACGACGCGACGCGCGTGTTCGCGGGCTACCGCGAACTACTGTTCTCGATCACCTACAACCTGCTCGGTAGCGTGGCGGACAGCGAGGACGTACTGCAGGAGACCTGGCTGTCCTGGACCGCCCGCAACAGCCGGCCGTCCGCCGAGAAGATCGAGAACCCGCGCGCCTACCTGGTGCGGATCGCCGTCAACCAGGCCCTGGAACGCCAGGCCGCGATCATCCGGCGCCGCGAGGTCTACGTCGGACCGTGGTTGCCCGAGCCACTGCTGACCGACGGCGCCGCCAAGCCCGAGGCGGATGTGGCGAGTGCCGCCCTGCGGGCCGAAGCGGTGTCGATCGCGATGCTGGTGGTCCTGGAGACGCTCACCCCGCTGGAGCGGGCGGTCTTCGTCCTGCACGATCTGTTCGGTTACTCGCACATCGAGATCGCCGGCATCATCGACCGCACCCCCGCGGCCACGCGCCAGATCTCCCACCGCAGCCGGGAGCATGTGCACGCCCGGCGACCGCGCTACCAGGCCAACCCCCGGATCCAGCGGCAGGCGACGGAACGCTTCCTCGCCGCGGCGCTCGGCGGCGACCTCGGAGAGTTGCTGAATATCCTGGCCCCGGATGTGACACTGTGGACGGACGGCGGGGGGAAGACGCGGGCGGCGGCGCTGCGGCCCATCCACGGCCGGGACAAGGTCGCACGGCTGCTCGCCGCCATCGCGTCGCACCATCCCCAGGGACTCGACATCCGGTACCGGTACGTCAACGGCGACCAGTCGGCGGTGCTGTTCTCCGAGGGCGCGCCCTATGCCGTGCTGGTCGTCGACTCGGACGACCCGTCGGGGAAGATACGCGGCATCTACGCGGTCGCCAATCCCGACAAGTTGGCCAGAGTGTCCGAACAGGAGGGCTGACCCCGGCAACCCGGTTCAGGACCCGAGGGCCTCTTCCAGTAGACGAGCCAATGACCTCTGGATGGCGTCTCAGGCTCCGCAACGCTCGTGCCACC
>JBBWZQ010000054.1:0-10585 GCA_039649115.1 Micromonosporaceae bacterium
GGTGGCGGCATGTGCGGGGGCGTCAGCGGTGCGGCGCTCCGCACACCGGCACCGGGTTCGGCGACGAGGTGGAGCTGTCCAACGCGCCGGCCGCCGGGAGATACGGGACATAGCGGCCCCGCGGCGAGGCTTGCGGCGAGTCGGCAACCGGCGTGGGCGGGACGTATTCCTTCGGCGCAACGGTGGTAGCGGGTGCTCGTGTCCTACTCGATCGTCGCCGACGGCTGTGCCGTTGCCGTGCGACACTGGCCGGTGATGGGCACACATCAACTCGATCGGGTACGCGGTATCGCGCTGGCGTTGCCTGAGGTGCATGAACGGCTCAGTCACGGCGAACCGTGCTTCTTCGTCCGGAACACGCGGGCCCTGTGCTACTACCACGACGACCACCACGGCGATGGCCGGATAACGCTGTGGTGTCCCGCCCCACCCGGTCTGCAAGAGGCACTCGTCAGCACCGAACCCGACCGGTTCTTCACGCCCCCGGCGTCGGCGAAGGGCACCTTCTCGGCATGGCTCGGCGTGTTCCTCGATACCGCCTGCGAGGACGAACTCGACTGGGACGAGATAGCGGCCATCGTCGAAGACGCGTTCCGCTACGTGGCACCCAAGGTACTCGTCACAAAGCTTGACAGCAGATGACCACGGCCACCGGCTCCGGCTGCTGCCGATCCACCCGGCCGCCGTCCTGCTCGGGAAGGTCGCGTTCGAGGCGGTCAGCGCGACGATCACCGCCACCGCGGTCCTGACCCTCGCCCTGGTCATGGGCGCCGACCACACCGGCGGCATCGCCGGGCTGGTCCTGCTCTTCGCGCTGGCTGCCGCCCTCGCGGTGGCCTGGAACGGCATCTTCTACCTCACCGCCCTCACCACCCGCAGGCGTGACCTCGCGGTCGGGATCACCGCCATGGCGGTACTGGCCGGCCTCACCTACACCCTCGCCGTGCGCCGCTTCACCCGCCCGGCACGCCGAGCGAACCCCACGCCCCGGTGCTGGATGCGGGCGCAGGTGCCGGAAACAGCCGGCGGTGCACGCAGGCGAGGCACAACCCGACCACCTGATCGAGCAGCCTCTTGGTGCCGGCCGCTCATCACGCACCAACACCGCGTCCGGGAACTCGGGCTGCCTCGTCCGTGGGGGTCTACGCGGTGTCCGGCAGGTTGAAGATCGGAAACAGGTTAGGGTCGGGGAAGCCGACGATGGTGGCGACCTGGTCATCGGTGATGGTGAGGACCAGGATGCCGTAGCCGCGGCATTCCCACGTGTGGTCGCCGGGCAGGTAGGCCGCGAGGGTGGGGTGGCCGTTGGCGCGGGTGACGACCAGCCGGATGAGGTCGAGCCGGCCGTTGGCGGGCACGGTGGCGAAGAATCCGGCCACCTGGTCGCGGCCGGTGATGAGGATCGCCTGCGGGGGCATGGTCAGCGTGACATCGTCGCGCAGCAACGCGGCCAGGGCGGGGATGTCGCAGGCATGCCAGGCGCGCAGGAACCGGTCCAGGACCTGCTGTTCGTGGGCGTTGAGGTGACGCGGCCCGAGGTCGGCTGTGGACGCTGCCCCGAGGGTGGCGCGGGCGCGTTGCAGTGCGCTGTTCACCCCGGCGACGGTGGTCGAGCAGGTCGGCGACGTCGCGGGCGGGCCAGGCGAGGACCTCGCGCAGGATCAGCACCGCCCGCTGGGTGGCCGGCAGCAGTTGCAGTGCGGCGACGAAGGCGAGGGCGACGCTCTCGCGGCGTTCGGCGATCGCGGCCGGGTCGGCGGCGGAGGCGGGGAGTTCGTCGAGGAGCACGGGCGGGTCGGCCACGTCGCTGGTCACCAGCTCGTACCCGGCGCACCGGGCCGGCTGCGCACCGCGATGCGCCTGCGGCGGCGACGCGTCCGGCACCATCACCTCGTGCCCGCCGGCCAGCAACGCGTCAGCGACGTGTGACCCGATGAACCTGGCACCAACGGTGACCAGAACCCGCATCGCCGCCGCCCGTACACCCGCCGCGACCCACTGGTGCCCGTAAGGATTTGGAAAGAATTCGGCGGCCTGGTGTAACGCCCGGACCGGTGGCCGGGACCAACCAGCGAAACGTTTGAGGAGGTACCTGATGCCGACCATCACCGCCGGCACCGTGCTGGACGACGCCGCCGACCGGGTCGGCGGCTCGCGGGTGTTCCCCGATCTGGGCGGGCACCGGGAAACCCTGCTGGCCCTCGACGACCTGGACATGATGACGAGGTTACGGTTCGAGGACTCCGGCGGGTTGCCGGTCCGCGGCTACGTCGCCGCCCTTCAGGTCACCCCGGCGGGTGATGGGCGGTGCGTGGTGACCTGGTCGGCGAGGTATGACTGCGACGCTGTCGACGAGCCGGCGGTACGCGCCCAGATCCTCGACGGCGTGTTCCGGCCGGGCCTGTCCACGCTGAGCGACCGCTTCCATACGACCACGGCAGGAGCCACCCGATGACCGAGACCCGCTACGACGACCTGCGCGCCCTGTTCATCAACTGCACGCTGAAGCGCTCCCCCGAACTGACCCACACCGGCGGGCTGATCGACGTCAGCACCGGCATCATGCGCAAGCACGGCGTGCAGGTCGAGGTGATCCGCGCGGTCGACCACGACATCGCCACCGGGGTGTGGCCGGACATGACCGAACACGGCTGGGCGACGGACGAATGGCCGGCCATCTACCGGGACAAGGTGCTGCCCGCCGACATCCTGGTCATCGCCGGGCCGATCTGGCTGGGCGACAATTCCTCCGTCACCAAGAGAATCATCGAAAGGTTGTACGGCTGCTCGCACCTGCTCAACGACGCCGGCCAGTACGCGTACTACGGTCGGGTCGGTGGCTGCCTGATCACCGGCAACGAGGACGGCGTCAAACACTGCGCCATGAACGTCCTCTACAGCCTCCAGCACCTCGGCTACACCATCCCGCCCCAGGCCGACGCCGGCTGGATCGGCGAGGCAGGGCCCGGACCGTCCTATCTGGACCCCGGCTCCGGCGGACCGGCCAACGACTTCACCAATCGCAACACCACGTTCATGACCTGGAACCTGCTGCACGCCGCGCGGATGCTCAAGGACGCCGGCGGCATCCCCGCCCACGGCAACCAGCGTAGCCAGTGGGACGCCGGCTGCCGCTTCGACTTCGCCAACCCCGAGTACCGGTGAGCCTCAACGTCGCCGCGTGCGCCGCGCCGCGACCGTGGCGGGCACCGATCCGCGCCGGCCCACGCGCTACAGTGCGAGGCGTGCCCGAGGTCGACGCCGCACCGGCGGACCGCGCGCTGCCCGCCGACGCGGTCATCGTGGCGCGGCTGCGCGACCGGGACGAGGCCATGTTCGCGGCCCTGATCGACGCGTGGTCGCCAGGGATGCTGCGCGCCGCCCGCGCCTACGTCGCCGACGAGCACACCGCGCAGGACGTCGTCCAGGAAGCCTGGCTGGGCGTGCTGCGCGGCATCGCCGGGTTCCAGGAACGCTCCAGCCTCCGCACCTGGACCTACCGCATCCTGACCAACTGCGCCAAGACCCGCGGCGTACGCGACGCCCGCACGGTACCGGTCAGCAGTCTGGCGCCGGCACCGGAGGACTACGGCCCGACCGTGGACCCGGCGCGGCTGCGCGGCTTCCTCTTCCTGTACCAGGGGCATTGGCGCCGCAAGCCCGCGGCCTGGCCGTCGGTGGAAGACGAGGCGCTGGCCATGGAGTTGCGGCGGGTGTTGGCCGCCGCGCTGGCCGCGCTGCCCGCCCGGCAGCGCATCGTTGTCGCCCTGCGGGACGTGGACGGGTACACCAGCGACGAGGTCTGCGCCCTGCTCGACCTCACCCCGGCCAACCAGCGGGTCCTGCTGCACCGGGGCCGGGCCGCGTTGCGCGCCTCGCTGGAGACCTACCTGACGGGGAAGGGGTGGTGACGTGAAGTGCAAGGAGTTCGTGGAGCTGGTCACCGCTTACCTCGAAGGCGCCTTGGATCCGGCAACCGAGCAGCGGTTCGTGAAACATCTGGCCGGGTGCGACGGCTGTGACAAGTACCTCGAGCAGATCCGCGCCACCATCGCCGAACTGGGCCACCTGCCGGCGCAGCGCCTGGCCCCGGAGGCCCGGGACCGGTTGCTGTCGGCATTCCGCGACTGGAACGTGTAACGCTTGCGGGGGTTGCGGTGACTGCACGCCATGACGATCGTCGTATCGCCCGCGCGGGGTTGCGCCCTCGACCCGGCCTGGCCCGCGCAGCGTGCCCGGCTGACCAGCCTCACCAGCCTGTCCGACCCGACCGCCAGACGCCTGCGCGAGCAGTTGGGCGTCGCTGAGGGCTGGCGCTGCCTGGACGTCGGCGCGGGTACCGGAACCGTCGCCGGCGGCAGCCGCACCCTGCTCGCCGCCGGCCTGGTCGCCCGGCCCGACCTCGACGCCTTCCACCAGCTCTGGCACGACGGCACCACCATCTGCTTCGCACCCGTGATGATCAGCACCTGGGGGCGCGCCCGATGACCACCAACCCCCCGCACCGTAAGCGGTACGTCATTGAATCAGCACTAAACGCCACCTACGTACGGGTTAGCGTGGCGCTATGACCCTTTTTGTCGATGTGGTGCTGCCGTGCCTGGACGAGGCCGCCGCGCTGCCCTGGGTGCTGTCCCGCATCCCGGACGGGTACCGGGCGATCGTGGCCGACAACGCCTCCACCGACGGCTCGCCGGACATCGCCGCCGCGCACGGTGCCATCGTGGTCCACGTGCCGCGACGGGGCTTCGGGGCTGCCGCGCACGCCGGGCTGGAGGCCGCCACCGCGGACCTGGTGTGCTTCATGGACGCCGACGGCTCATTCGACCCCGAACAACTGCCCCGCGTGGTCGACCCGGTCCAGGCGGGCAGAGCCGACCTGATGCTCGGGCGCCGCCGACCCACCACCCGCGGCGCGTGGCCCATCCACGCGCGGGTCGGCAACGCCTGGGTGGCCGGGCGGCTGCGCCGCCGGGCCGGGATACCGGTCCACGACCTGGGCCCCATGCGCGCCGCGCGGCGCACCGCACTGCTGGGGCTGGAACTGGCCGACCGGCGCTTCGGGTACCCGCTGGAGATGATGGTCAAGGCCGGCCGGGCCGGCTGGCGCATCCGCGAGGTGGACGTCGACTACGCACCCCGGGCGGCCGGTGGACGCTCCAAAGTGACCGGTACGGTGCGCGGCACCCTGCGCACCGTCGCGGACATGAGCCGGGTACTCGCCGGATGAACACCCAACTACTGGTCATCGCGAAGGCGCCGGTACCCGGGCGGGTGAAGACCCGGTTGTGTCCACCGTGTACCCCGCGGCAGGCCGCCGACATCGCCGCCGCCTCGCTGGCCGACACCCTGACCGCGATGGCCGCCACCCCGGCGGTACACCACACCGTTGTCCTCAGTGGACGGTACCCGCTACCGGCCGGATGGCGCGCCGTGGCGCAGCGCGGCGACGGGTTGGCGCAACGGCTGGCCAACGGGTTCAGTGACACCGCCCTGCCCGGCGTGGCTTCATTGCTGGTCGGCATGGACACCCCGCAACTGACCCCAACCCTGCTACGCGACGTCACCGGCGAACTGCGCGACGCCGACGCGGTCCTCGCACCCGCGCAGGACGGCGGCTGGTGGGCCCTGGCCCTGCGCGACCCACAGCACGCCGACGCGTTACGCGCCATGCCGATGTCCATACCCGACACCGCGAAATTGACAGCCGCAGCGCTGCGGGCACTGGGCCTGCGACTGCGCTACGGGCCGGTCCTGCGCGACGTGGACACCGCCGAGGACGCCCTCGCGGTGGCCGCCTCGTGCCAACCGGGTGCGTTCATCCGCGCGGTAGACGCCCACCTGGCGCCGGCGGGTACCCGATGAATGCCACGGCCCGCCGCGGCGGCGTGCTGGCCCACTACGGCGCCGCCCTGCGCCGGGCCGCCGCCGGGGCACCCACCGCGCTGCACCTGCACGACCCGAGCGATACCCGGCCGCCCCGGCGGCTGGCCCTGCACCGCTGGTGCGGCGGCCTTCAACCCGGAGACCACAGCCTGCTGCGCCGCTGCGCCGGCCCGACGCTGGACGTCGGCTGCGGACCCGGCCGGCTCACCGCCGCCCTGGCCACGGCCGGCCTACCCGTGCTGGGCATCGACATCAGCCCCGACGCCGTACACCTGGCCCGCCGTCGCGGCGCACCCGCCCGCCACGCCGATGTCTTCGCCGTCAAGCAGGACGGCGCGTGGCACCACGTCCTGCTCGCCGACGGCAACATCGGCATCGGCGGCGATCCCCACCGGCTGCTGATTCGCTGCACCCGGCTGCTCGCCCCCGGCGGCGACATCCTCCTCGAACTCGACCCACCCGGCGCCGGCAGCTGGCGCGGCCCGGTCACCCTGCACCACAACGGCTACCACAGCCGCCCCTTCCCCTGGGCCGCCGTGGCCGCCGACGACCTGCACGCGCTCGCCGAACAGGCGTCGCTGACCCTACTGGAATCCTGGACGGAGGCGCGACGATGGTTCGCCCGCCTGGCACCCGCCTGAGCGTCCACATGCGACGGCTGGGCGCCGTACTGAACCGGCCACTGCCCGCCCCACCCCGAGCGCTACGGCAGGGACCGCTACGCCCCGACGCGTTCACCTCACCGCTGCGCTCGCAGCGGCTGACCAGCCAACTCGGTCTGTTGCTCGGCATCGCCTTCGGGGTCTGCTTCCTCACCGGTCTGACCAGCCACTACATCCAACACCCACCCAGCTGGTTCTGGTGGCCATCCCGCCCGGTCTGGCTCTACCGCACCACCCAGGGCCTACATGTGGCCACCGGCCTGGCCACCGTACCGCTGCTGGGCGCGAAACTGTGGTCGGTCTACCCGAGGCTGTTCACCTGGCCCCCGGCCCGCAACGTGTTGCACGCTCTGGAACGCGCCTCGGTCGGCGTGCTCGTGGCCGCCGCCCTGTTCCAACTCGTCACCGGCGTACTCAACGTCTCGCGCTGGTACACCGCGATGCCGTTCTTCTTCACCATCTCCCACTACCTGACCGCCTGGCTGGCCATCGGCGCCCTACTCGTCCACGTAGCGGTGCAGTTGCCGGTGATCCGCCACAGCCTGTCCCGCACCCCGGCCGCCGCACCCCCACCGCAGGCCCCCGAACCGGCCGCTACCGCCGACCCGCCCGCGACGCCGCAGCGTGCTGCCGGCGGGCTGTCCCGCCGCGGGCTGCTGGGCACCGTGGCCGCCAGCGCGGGCGTCATCACCGTAGCCACCGCCGGGCAGACCCTGCCCGCACTGGCGCCACTGTCCGTCCTCGGCCCACGCCGCCCCACCCTCGGCCCGCAACGCCTACCCGTCAACGCGTCGGCCGCCGCGACCGGCGTCCGCCGCCTCGCCACCGACCCGGGCTACCGGCTGCGTATCAGCGGACCCACCGGTGTGCGCCTCCTGTCCCTCGCCGACCTGGCCACACTCCCCCAGCACACCGTCTCGCTACCGATCACCTGCGTGGAGGGCTGGAGCGCCGACGCGGTCTGGACCGGAGTGCGCATCGCCGACCTCACCGCCCTGGTCGGCATACCCGACGGCGACGCGCAGGTCCACGTCGAATCCCTGCAACCAGGCGGACCCTACCGCGCCTCCGTACTCGCCAGACCACACAGCCGAGACCCGCTGACCCTGCTCGCCCTGCGGCTGCACGGCGAAATCCTGGCCCTGGACCACGGCTACCCGGCCCGGCTGATCGCCCCCAACCGACCCGGCGTCATGCAAACCAAATGGGTCGCCGCCATCACCGTGGCCCACCGATGAAAACCACGCGCCCGACCCTCGCCGCGCTTGGGCTGGCGGCGATGGGCTACGCCCTGTGGTCCGCGCTGCGCTCGCCGGACATCACGCCCAACCGTAACGGCGGCTTTCTCCTACTGGTTCTCGTGCTGCACGACGCACTGCTGCTGCCGGTCTTCCTGGCCGCCGGAGCCCTCGTACGCCGCGTCGTGCCACCCAGCGCCCGGGCCACCGTGCAGGCCGCCCTGATCGCGTCGGCGGCCGTGACGTTGATCGCGGTACCGCTGCTGCTCGGCTACGGGCGCATCGCTGACAACCCTTCCGCCCTCCCGCTGGACTACCCCCGCGGTCTCCTGCTAGTCCTGGGCGGCATCTGGCTCGCCGCCGCCATCGCGGTGGCGGTCAAACGCATAGGCGTGAGCAATGGACGGACGGGCCAGACGCCGACCAACGACACCCAGGGCGCCGTCGCGCCGCAGCCCCCAGATGCCAGCAGCCGACGTGACCCCGCCTCCGACGCGGTAACGGCTGACCCACCACCGAGCCCGGGCGTGGGCAGCGACTCCTGAGCCCACCCCGGGCGCTGGGCGAGGGCGTGATGGCCCAACTCGAGCAGCCGACCAACCTCGACCGATGGGACAACCCGGACTACCGGCTGGTCACCATCATCCTTATGCGCTGCGGCCTACGGGTCTCCGACGCGCTGAAACTCAGATTCGACTGCCTCACCTTCGACGCGGACGCCGCACCCTACCTGCGCTACCGCAACCACAAGATGAAACGCGAGACGCTGGTACCCATCGACGAGCAACTCCATCAGATGATCACCGACCACCAACGACGCGTCCTGCACCGGTGGCCGGCCGGTACCCCGGTGCTGTTCCCCCGACCCTCCGCCAATCCGCATGGCCAGCTGCCGATCAGCAGCGGCACCTACCGCGACGGGCTCGAGCGCTGGCTGCACCGCTGCGACATCCGCGACGAGCACGGCCGCCCCGTCCACCTCACCCCACATCAATGGCGCCACACCCTGGGCACCCAGCTAATCAACAACGACGTACCCCGAGAGGTCGTACGGCGCATCCTCGACCACGACTCCCATGCCATGACCTCCCACTATGCCCGGCTGCACGACACCACCGTGCGCCGCCACTGGGAACAAGCCCGGAAGGTCAACATCGATGGCGCCGCCGTGACTCTCGACCCCGACGGCCCGCTCGCCGAGGCCGCATGGGCCAAACAACGGCTCGGTCGAGCAACCCAGGCCCTGCCCAACGGCTACTGCGGCTTACCGATCCAGAAAAGTTGCCCACACGCCGACGCCTGCTTCTCTGAACTAACGATGATCATCGATTAACGGAGGCCCCGGCACCTGCGGCTGTTTCGCAGGGTGGGCGGACTTCAACTCTTGACGGCCTCTGCGATCTACGGCCTCTGCGATCTGTAGTGCGGCCTGGGCGGGTGTGAGGTGGGTGGTGTCGACGACCTCGGCCTCGCTGTGTAGCCACGTGCGGGCCGCCTCGGCGTAAGGCTCAAGGTATTTGAGGCGAAACGGCGAGGGGACGGGGTGTTCCCCCTCGATGCGCCCGCGGAGGGTGTCCTGGTCAGCGTGGAGGACGAAGTGCCTGACCGGGATGGCATGGTGGGCCAGGCCCGTGCTGATCTCGCGCCAGTACTGCTCGACCAGGACCGTCATGGGCATCACCAGGGTGCCGCCGGTGTAGTCGAGTACGCGGCGGGCGGTCTCGACGACGAGTTGCCGCCACGGCGGCCAGTGTTGGAAGTTGTCCGTCTCCGGCAGCCCCGGCGTGATGTCCATCAGTGTCGCGCCGACCTTCTCGGCGTCGAACACCCGGGAGTCCGGGATCAGTTGCTGCACGAGTGCACTGGTCGTTGTCTTGCCTGCGCCGTGGGTGCCATTGATCCATACGATCACGGGATCCTATGCTAGCGACGCGTGTGGTTGGGCCGGCGGATCTGCTGCTCTGGTGGTCGGCGCGATTCTGACCTTCCTGGTCACTTGACGAGTCATTGCCCTGTCGCGTTGCGTCCCGAGATCCGCCGTGCGTCACCCCGGTTTCCTGCGGGGCTGGACGGCAGAGGTAGGTGGGGTGGTGGGGGTTCGTCCGGCGATCTGTCCGAAGGACGGCATTCCCAGTTGGGTCGTGGTGGCTTGCCGGCAGAGGGTGGCGTCGAGTTGAGCGAGTTTGTCGTTGGCGCCGGCGAGGCTGACTTGCAGTCCCTCGACCTCGCCGAGCCATCCTTCGCGAGTGGCTTCGTCGATGCGGGCCTTCAGGTTGTCGCGGATTTCCTCCAACCGGCCGCGCTGCGCGGGGCTTGGGCGTAGAAGCGAACACCTGACACATGCATGTTCATGGATACAAGGCGTGGCGTGGGCGCGGGCGCAGGTGCCGATAGACACGACGCGCTTCTCGAAGTGGGCGAGGAAGGCGTCCCACTCCTCATCGGTCGGCGTCCGGTATTCTTGGCTGGGCCGGGTAGCCCGTCGGCGGGCGATGAACGCCCGGTGTGCCTCGATGGCCTCCCCCGGGTAGACGGCTTTGTAGCCCATCGTGGTGTCGATGGTCTTGTGCCCGCAGATGACCTGGGCGATGTGCGGTGGCAGGCCGTTCATGATGGCGTCGGTGACGAATACCCTACGAAAGTCGTGCGGTGAGAACACGACGGCATCACCGTCCACTGTGGTCAGGCTGGTCGCGGCCAGTGCCCGGATGAGTAGCTTGCGGATCGCCGTTGGTGTGTAGGCCCGGTACTCGGTGCCGATGCTGCGTTGGAACAGCAGCGGCATGGGCGGGTTCCACA
>JBBWZQ010000118.1:0-8689 GCA_039649115.1 Micromonosporaceae bacterium
GACGCTCACCGGGTCCTCCTTGCGGTCTTTCGGGAACTCGTCGTCTAGACGACTCACCCTATCTCCCCTCGCCGACTTTGCGCGACCCGCGAGCTTGATCACGGCGGATGGCACCACATCGAAGGTGCTCGCGCGAGCGGCCCGCTAGGGGCAGGATAAGGCCCATGAACGGCGCCGTTCCCGGTTCAGGTCTGGTCAAGGGACTCGCGGTCACCCTCGGCGAGCTGACCCACCGCTCCCACACCCGGCAATACCCGGACCAGGAACCCGCGTTGCCGCCCCGCTCCCGGGGGGTGATCGCGCTGTTCGAGGAGAACTGCACGGTCTGCATGCTGTGCGCCCGCGAGTGCCCCGACTGGTGCATCTACATCGACTCCCACAAGGAGGAGGTGCTGGTGCCCGGTGCCGCCCGGCCCCGCCAGCGCAACGTGCTCGACCGGTTCGCCATCGACTTCTCGCTGTGCATGTACTGCGGCATCTGCATCGAGGCATGCCCGTTCGACGCCCTCTACTGGTCCCCGGAGTTCGAATACGCGGAGTACGACATCCGCGACCTGCTGCACGAGAAGGACCGGCTGCGCGACTGGATGTGGACGGTGCCGCCGCCGCCCGCGCACGATCCCCGCGGCGAGCCGGCCAAGGAGGAGGCCGGGGCCGCGAAGAAGGCAGCCACCCCGCAATGACGGTCAGCGATGTTCTGATGGTGGCGCTGGGCGCCGTCGCGGTCGGCGCGGCATTTCGAGTGGTACGCACACAGCACGTGGTACGGGCCGGCCTGTGGCTGGTCGTGGCGCTGGGTGCGGTCGCCGCGCTCTACCTGGTCCTCGCCGCCGAGCTGGTGGCCTGGGTCCAGGTGCTGCTCTACGTCGGCGCCGTGGTGGTCCTGCTGCTGTTCGCGGTGATGCTGACCCGCGCGCCGATCGGGGCGAGTACGGACCTCGACCGGCCGCGCTGGTCCGGCACCCTCATCGGTGCCGGGTCGGGCCTGGGCCTGGCCGCGCTGCTGGTCGACGCGTACCGCTGGCGGAAGGTGGCCGCCCCGCCCTCCGGCACCGCCGAGCGCATCGGCAACGCCGTGTTCAGCCACTGGGTGCTGCCGTTCGAGGTACTCTCCGTACTGCTGCTCGCGGCGCTCGTCGGCGCCATCGTCGTATCCCGGCCGGACGGTGGTGGTCGCTGATGCACCCGGTCATCCCGTACGTGACCGCCGCCGTCCTCTTTGGACTCGGCGGCTACGGGGTCCTCGTACGGCGCAACGCCGTGCTGCTGTTGATGTCCGTGGAGCTGATGCTCAACGCGGTCAATCTCATCCTCATCACTTCCGATGCCACCGTCGCCGCGGTGCTGCCCGCCACCGGGCAGGTCTTCGCCCTGTTCGTCATCGTGGTCGCCGCGGCCGAGGTCGGCGTGGGCCTGGCCCTGGTGCTCCAGCTGTACCGGGTCCGCGCCACCGTCGCCGTGGACGAGATCCAGCTGTCGGAGTCGCCGGTAGAGGTCCCGGAGGAGGTGGCGTGACCGGACGCGCGGGGGTGGCGTGGCTCTTCGCGGCCGCGCCCGGGATCGTCGCGCTCGTCGGGCTGGTGCTGCCCAACCGTGCCCGGCGCCTGGCCGCCGGGCTGGGCATCGCCGGTGCGACCGTCGCGCTGGCCGCTGCCGTGGCACTCGCGACGATGGGTGGCGCGGCGATCGAGGCGGGCCGCCGGCTGGTCGACTTCGGCGGGCTGCCGGTCACGCTCACCGTGCGGGTGGACGGCCGGGCCGCCCTGGTCGCCGTCGCGGTCGCCGTCGTGGCCCTGGCGGTACAGGTCTACTCGGTGGCCTACCTGGCGCACGACGACCGGTACCCGCCCTATGCCGCACAGGTGAGCCTGTTCACCGCCGCCATGATGCTGGTGGTCGTCTCCGGCGACCTGATCGTGCTGCTGGTCGGCTGGGAGGTCATGGGCATCTGCTCGTACCTGCTGATCGGCCACGACCGCACGCTGCCCGAGGCGCCGCGCGCCGCGGTCAAGGCGTTCCTGGTCACCCGCGTCGGCGACGTCGGCTTCCTGCTCGGGATCGCACTGCTCGGCCTGTCCGCGGGCTCGTTCCGCATCGCCGACGTGCTCGCCGCGCACCTCTCGCCGGCCCGGCTGACCGTGGCCACACTGCTGCTGCTGGCCGGGGTGGCCGGCAAGAGCGCCCAGTTTCCGCTGCACACGTGGCTGCCCGACGCGATGGCCGGGCCGACACCCATCTCCGCGCTCATCCACGCCGCCACCATGGTCGCCGCCGGCGTCTACGTGGTGACCCGGCTGTACCCGCTGTTCCTCGCCGCTCCCGCGACGCTGGCCGTCCTCGGCGTGGTCGCGGCGGTGACGATGCTGCTCGGCGCGCTGGCCGCGACCGCGCAGGACGACATCAAGCGGGTACTGGCCTGGTCGACGGTCTCGCAGATCGCGTACATGTCCGGTGCGCTGGCCGTGGGTGCCGCGCCGGTCGCGCTGTTCCACCTGCTGTCCCACGCGGCGTTCAAGGCGCTGCTGTTCCTCGCGGCCGGCTGCGTCATCCACGCCGTCGGCACCAACTCCATGGCGCGGATGGGCGGGCTGCGCCGGTCGCTCCCGGTGACCTTCGGCTGCCTGACCATCGGCCTGGCCGCCCTGGCCGGGGTACCGCCGTTCGCCGGGTTCTGGAGCAAGGACTCGGTGCTGGCCGTGGCCGCGCAGGCACGGGCCGGTGGCGGTGCCGCGGCCGGCTGGGTCGGCTGGCTGGTCTGGCTGGCCGGCCTGGCGACCGCGCTGGTCACCGCCTGGTACGCGACCAGGCTCTGGCTGCGCGTCTTCTTCGGCACGCCACGCGCCGGGACGGCAGCCCACGACGCGCCGCCACTGATGCGCTGGCCGGTCGTCGCGCTCGCGGTACCCAGCGCGCTGCTCGGCTTCGCCGGCCTGGACGGTGCGTTCGCCCGCCGGCTGGGCACTGACTCGCTGGTCAGCTTCGACGCGCTGGCCGTGCTGCCGCTGGCCTGCCTGGTCGCCGGCGCCGGGCTCGCCTGGTGGGCATGGCGGCGCGCTCCGGCGACCGACCCGGTATCGGCACTGGGCCGCGCCGTGCCGGTCTTCGCCAACGCTTTCTACCTCGACGCGGTGCAGGACGCCGCGGTGGTGCGTCCGGCCCTCGCACTCGCGCGCGTGGTACGCCGGTCCGACGAGTCCATCGTGGACGGCACGGTGGAGGCGACCGGTCACGGCGCGGTACGCCTCGGCACGCTCGTCATGCGGGCGCACCGCGGTCCGCTGTCCTGGGCGGCGGGCGCGGCACTCGGCGGCGCCGTACTGGCCGGCGTCGCCGCCGTCATCCTGGTGAGTAGCCGATGACCGCCCTGCTGCTGCTGACCCTGCTGCTCCCCGTGGCCGGCGCGCTGGCCGCCGTCGGCCTGCACCGCCGCTCCGACGTTGCCGGGCGCGTCGCCGCGGTCGTCGCCTCCGCGGGCGCGTTCGTCGCCAGCGTCGCGCTCTACTGGCACCGCGACGGTTCCGGCTGGGTATCGACGGGCCAGCAACGAACGGGTGCGCCCATCGCGCCGTGGCACCAGATCGACGTCTCCTGGGCATCCGGCCTGGAGCTCAGGTTCCACATCGGCATCGACGGCATCTCGTACCCCCTGGTGGTCCTGACCACCCTGCTCACGCTGCTGTGCTGCGTCTATACACTGTGGACAGTTCCGGAGGGGCCGCGCGGCAGCCTGCTCGCCGCCCTGCTGCTCACCATCGAGGTCGGCATCCTCGGCGTCTTCCTCGCCCTCAACCTCGTGCTGTTCTTCGTCTTCTTCGAGACCGTCCTGCTGCCGATGTACGCGGTGATCGCGGCTTGGGGCGGCCCCGCGCGGCGCGCCGCCGCCCGCAAGTTCGTGCTGTACACGCTGTTCGGCTCGGTGTTGCTGCTGGTCGGCGTGTTCCTGGTGGTCGCGGCCACCGGCACCGCCGAGCTGACCGAGCTGACCGCCGGCGGGCCGAGCCGCTTCGCGGGCACGCTGGGACACGGCACCCAGGTCGCCGCGTTCGTCCTGCTCGCGCTCGCCTTCGCGGTCAAGAGTCCACTGTGGCCACTGCACACCTGGCTGCCGGACGCGCACACCGAGGCGCCCACGGTCGGATCGGTGATCCTGGCCGGCGTCCTGCTCAAGATGGGCACGTACGGCCTGCTGCGGGTGGCGGTCGGCGTGCTGCCGTACGGGGCCCGGCAGCTGGCGCCGGCACTCGGTGTGCTCGCCGTGGCCGCCATCCTCGTCGGTGGCCTGGTGTGCCTGGCACAGACCGAGCTCAAGCGGCTCATCGCCTACTCCAGCGTCGGCCACATGGGGTTCGTCCTGCTCGGCATCGCCACCCTGACGACCACCGGGTTCCAGGCCGCGCTGATCGGCAACGTGGCACACGGCGTCATCACCGGCCTGCTGTTCTTCCTGGCCGGGGCGATCAAGGACCGCACGCACACCGGTGACCTGAGGCAGCTCGGCGGGCTGCGGGAGCGCATGCCCTACCTGTCCGGCCTCCTCGGGTACGCGGCGATCGCCTCGCTCGGCCTGCCCGGCCTGGCCGGTTTCTGGGGCGAGGCGTTCGCCGTCGTCGCCGCGCTGCGCCGGGGCGGTCCACTGTGGACGATCCTCGCCGTGTTCGCCGCGCTCGGCGGGGCACTCGCCGCCGCGTACTTCCTGCGCCTGCTGCGGCACGTGACCCACGGTCCGGCCAGCCCCGCGGGGGCCGGCATGGCCTGCCCACCGCTGGCCCGCGCCGAGCTGGCGTCCTGGGCGCCGCTCGTGCTGCTCGCTCTGGCCGTGGGGCTGGTGCCGGCCCTGGTGCTCGGGGTCGCCCACGATCCGGTGCAGGCGCTGGGCGAGGTGGTGCTGCGGTGAGGCTGGATCACGTCGCGCTGCTGCCCGCGTACTGCGCCGCGGGTACGGCCGTGCTCGCGTTCCTCGCCGACCTGCTCCTGCCGGGCCGGAGCAGGCCGGTCCTCGCGGTCACCGGGCTCGGCGCCGTCGCCACCGCAGTCGCGGCCGTGCTCGTCGGGCGCGGCGCCACCCGGTCCACCTTCTGCGCCGGCCAGGTCGGCTGCTCGTACGTCGCCGACCACACCGGCGCGCTGGTCGCCGCCCTGTTCGCGGCGCTGACCCTCGCCGTGGTGGGACTCTCGGTCGCGGCGACCCCGCAACTGCCCGCCGGCGAGTACTGCTTCCTGCTCGCCTGCGCGATGACCGGCGGCGTGGTCCTCGGGTACGCGCGCGACCTGATCAGCCTGATCGTCGCGCTGGAGACCCTGACCCTGCCGCTGTACCTGCTGGTCGGGCTCCGCCGGCGCAGCGTCTCCGGCGCCGAGGGCGCGGTCACCTTCTTCGTGGTCAGCGTCGTGTCCGCCGCCATCGCGCTGCTCGGCGCCGCCCTCCTGTACGCCGTCACCGGAGCCGTGCACTTCTCCGCCGTGGCCGCCGCGCTGGCCGCGCATCCCGACGCGCGTGCCCTGCCGCTCACCGGCGCGGCCGTGGTGCTGCTCCTCGCCGGCCTGTCGTTCAAGGTCGCCGCGGTACCGTTCCACGCCTGGGCCCCCGCCGCCTACGACGGCGCTCCCGTCCCCGTCGCCGCGTACCTGTCCACCGCGTCCAAGCTGGGCGGAGTGATCGCGATCGTGTCGGTCACCGCCCGGGCGCTCGGCCCCTCGCTCGACGTGGCCGGCCCCGCACTGGCCCTGCTCGCGGCGCTGACCATGACCGTGGGCAACCTGGCGGCCCTGCGCCAGTCCCGCATGGTGCGGCTGCTCGCGTGGTCCTCCATTGCGCAGGCCGGGTACATCCTGGCCCCGCTGGGCGCGCTGGCACTGGCGCGGGGGCGGAGCGCCGACGCACTCAGCACCGCGGTCGCCGCGGTCCTCGGGTACACCTTCTTCTATGTGATCCTGGAGGTCGGCGCGTTCGCGTCGGTCGTGGCCCTGCGCGGCGCCTTCGACGGCGGACAGATCGCGGACTACCGCGGCGCCGCGCGGCGCGCGCCCATGGTCACCGCGGCGTTCGTGTTCTCGCTGGTCGGCCTCGCCGGGCTGCCGCCCGGCCTGGCCGGGCTGTTCGCCAAGGTCGTCGTGGTGCGCTCGCTGCTGAGCGGCGGCTCAGCGTGGCTCGCCGTCGTCGTCGCACTCAACGCCGTGGTCGGCCTGGCCTACTACGTGCGGGTCGCCGCCGTGCTCCTGACCCCCGGCGCCAATCCCGGCGGCGCCGTGCGGGCCGTCCGGCAATGGCCGGTGCTCGCGGCGCTCGGGGCCGCGACACTGGTCGCCGTGGTCGTCGGTTTCGCGCCACAATGGGTACTGGACGCGGTCCGCTGACACATGGTCACAGTCAGCG
Source organism: Micromonosporaceae bacterium (assembly GCA_039649115.1). GTDB lineage: Bacteria > Actinomycetota > Actinomycetes > Mycobacteriales > Micromonosporaceae > DATEJJ01. The sequence continues at coordinate 6,374 of JBBWZQ010000118.1, forward strand.
AGCATCCAGGGTTCTCACAGCCGATTCAAGGGTACCTCTGGGAAGATCGTTGACGGTACCGGCGTTCCCACCGATGTACCGGAAGGAGAGACCGTGCACCGCCACTTCAACGGATTCAAGACAGCGGCCCTGCTGGGTCTGCTGACGGGCCTCATCCTGGCCGTCGGGTACCTCTTCGGCGGCTCGGGCGGCCTCATGATCGCCCTCGTCATCTCCCTGGTGATGAACGGCGTCTCCTACTTCTTCTCCGACAAGATCGCGCTCCGGGCGATGGGCGCCCGCCCGGTGACCGAGGCACAGGTACCCGGCCTGTACGCCATGGTGCGTGAACTCTCGAGCTCCGCCGGCCAGCCCATGCCTCGCCTCTACGTCAGCCCCACCGCGCAGCCCAACGCGTTCGCGACCGGTCGCAACCCCGCGCACGCCGCCGTCTGCGTGACCGAGGGCATCACCCAGATGCTCAGCCCGCGCGAGTTGCGCGGCGTGATCGGGCACGAACTGTCCCACGTGTACAACCGCGACATCCTGATCTCCTCGGTGGCCGGCGCGCTCGCCGGGATCATTACGATGCTCGCCAGCCTCGCGTGGTTCATCCCGATCGGGCGTTCCGACGACGACGAAGGTGGCGGCATCCTCGGCGCGCTGCTCCTGATCATCCTCGGGCCGATCGCGGCCTCGATCATCCAGCTCGCCATCAGCCGCAGCCGCGAGTACCAGGCGGACGCCTCCGGCGCCGCCCTCACCCATGACCCGCTGGCCCTCGCCAGCGCACTGCGGAAGATCGACGCGGGTACCCGCGCCCTGCCGCTGCCCGCGGAGGGTCAGCTCACCAGCACCGCACACCTGATGATCGCGAACCCGTTCCGCGGCCAGGGCCTCGCGAAGCTCTTCTCCACGCACCCGCCGATGGCCCAGCGCATCGCCCGGCTGGAGCAGATGGCCGCCAGTTCCGGCCCCGTCCAGTTCACCCGCTGATCACGGTGTGGCCGCAGCTCATTGGAGCTGCGGCCACGCCGTGTCTCCCGCGCGACGGCGACACCGCTGGTGGGTGGTGGCCCGGGGCGCGGCGGTGCCGGAGCGCGGCGTGATCTGGAGTTGCCGGAGGTTCAAGCAGTCGACTGCGTGATCCTGCGGCTTTCTATCGTGCGGCTTTCTATCGTGCGGCTTTCTGCGCGGCGCGGTGCGGCCTAGGCACCAGCCGGCTCCTCGGGCGGCGCGGTCTTGTCCTGCGCGTCGAGGAAACGCCCAACGAGCCCCCGCACCACCGCCGCCATGGTGAAGTTGTGCTCCGCGCACCAGGTGCGCAGCCGCTCGTGCTGCTCGGCCGGCAGCCGGATCGTCACCAGCTGGCTGCCCTCGCCGGTCGGCAACCAGCTGCCCATCTGGCGCCGGAGCTTCAGCGCCTCGCCGGGGTCGAAGCCCGCGCCGCTCCAGGGCTGGAGCCGCGCCTGATGTTGCGGCCATCGCGCCGTGAGCAGCCAGGCGACGATCTCCTGCCGCTCCTCGGGCGCCAGCGTCTCCAGCAGCCGTGCGAGCTTGTCCGGTACCGCTTCCTCGGAGGCCATGGCAAGAACGATAGCGCCCGATAGCGCGCGATGGCGCTCCTCGTGTGGCGTTCTACCGATAGTTGGTGAACTGCAGCGCGACGCCGAAGTCAGCCTGCCTGAGCAGCGAGATCACCGTCTGCAGGTCGTCCTTCTTCTTGGCCGTGACGCGCAGTTGGTCCCCCTGGATCTGCGCCTGTACGCCCTTCGGCGCCTCATCGCGGATCCGCTTGCTGATCGTCTTCGCCTTGTCCGAGTCGATGCCCTGGATGATCTTGCATTCGATCTTGTACGTCTTGCCCGACGCCTTCGGCTCCCCGGCCTCCAGCGACTTGAGCGAGATGCTGCGCTTGATCAGCTTCTCCTTGAAGACCTCCAGCGCCGCCTTGGCGCGCTCCTCGGTCTCCGCCTGCACCGTCACGGCGTTCTCGCCGCCCTGGCTGACCTGGGCACCCGTCCCGCGGAAGTCGAACCGGGTCGCCAGTTCCTTCGCGGCCTGGTTGAGCGCGTTGTCCAGTTCCTGCCGGTCAACCTTGCTCACGATGTCGAAGGAGGAATCTGCCACGTCGATACTCCTATGCGAGGTTTGTCTGACTAGCTTGCCACCGGGCTACCTCGGCGAACCGGCGGTACCCGTTTGCGGGCAGCCTGGGGTGTGCCGCTATCCTTGCTTGCGCCACTGGGAACAGTACGCGGTGGCACGCGGTTGGCGGGTTGCCCGAGCGGCCAATGGGAGCGGTCTGTAAAACCGTCGCGAAAGCTTCGCAGGTTC
>JBBWZQ010000134.1:0-8742 GCA_039649115.1 Micromonosporaceae bacterium
GGGAAACACCGCGCAGGTACCCATCGCCCTGCTGGCCGCGGCGAACGTCGGGTACTTCGTCAGCATGTGCCTGGCGCTGACCGCGTCCTGGCACAACCACCGCCGCGGAACCATCCGGGGCGTCATCCGGTTGCGCCCGGGCCTCGCCCGGCTGGTGCCGGTCGTCATCGGCTTCAACGCCGTGCTGCTGGTCGCCGCGGGCCAGGCCTGGGGCTGGCGCAACGTCGCGCTGGGAGCGGTCGTGCTGGCGGGCGCGACCGTACTGGGCAGCGTGGGCTCCCGCCGTACGGCTGCCGTGGATCCTGCGGTCATCCTGCCCGCGTGCTGGGGCAAGGCGGCCGCGGTCGGGCAGGTGACCAACGCAAGCAGCTGCAAAACGGACGGGGGGAGTGATGAGCGTACGTGGACACATCCGCTCGCTGCCGGGGCAACAACTGCTGTTCGAGCAGTTGACCGATCGGGAACTGCAGGTGCTGCAACTGGTCGCGGCCGGCCGGCGTAACCGGGAGATCGCCGAGCAACTGCGCGTCTCCATCAAGACAGTCGAATTCCACCTGAGCAACATCCTGGGGAAGCTCGGCGCACAGTCCCGGACCGAGGCGGTGGTCCGGGCATGGCAGACCGGCATGCTGCAACTGAACGCGTCATAGGCCCCCGATGGACAACGGCAAGGCGGTTCCGCGGCGTGGCCACCTCGTGCCCGCCGTCGATCCACGGCGGCTGGTACCCCGGACCGACGCGATCCTCGCGGATCCGCGGCTGCTGGCCGCCGCGCGCGAGGTCGGGTCGGCCGCCGTGGTCGCGGCCGTCAGGGCTGCCCAGGCACGCGCCCGCGCCGGGGAGATCCCACCGGACGGGGTGGCCGACGCGGCGGCGGCGACGGTGCCGCCCCGGGCGGTGTCGCTGCGCCCGGTCATCAACGCCACCGGCGTCCTGCTGCACACCAACCTCGGACGCGCGCCGCTGTCCGCAGCGGCCCGCGACGCCGTGCTCGTGGCGGCCGGCTGCACGGACGTCGAGTACGACATCGCCGAAGGGGTGCGCGCCCGGCGCGGTCGGGGTGCCATGGAGGCGCTGCGGGCAGCGGTTCCCGCGGCCGGCGCGGTACACGTGGTCAACAACAACGCGGCCGCGCTGGCCCTGACCGCCACCGCGCTCGCGTCAGACCGCGAGATCCTGCTCAGCCGCGGGGAGTTCGTGGAGATCGGCGACGGCTTCCGGTTGTCGGACCTGCTGTCGTCGACCGGCGCGCGGCTGCGGGAGGTGGGCACGACCAACCGCACGGCGGCCGGCGACTATGCCCGGGCCATCGGACCCGACACCGGCTTCATCCTGAAGGTGCACCCCTCCAACTTCCGCATCAGCGGCTTCACCTCCAGCGCGACCGTGGCCGCGCTGGCCAGGTTGGGACCACCGGTGATTGTGGACATCGGCTCCGGCCTGCTCGCACCGGACCCGCTGCTGCCCGACGAGCCCGACGCACACACGTCCCTTCTGGACGGTGCCGCGCTGGTGACCGCCAGCGGCGACAAGCTGTTGGGCGGTCCCCAGGCCGGGCTGCTGCTGGGCCAGCCGGAGCTGGTCGAGCGGTTGCGCCGCCACCCGCTGGCCCGGGCGCTGCGCGTCGACAAGCTCACCCTGGCCGCGCTGGAGGCGACGCTGCGCGGCCCGGCGACGCCGACAGACGAGGCGCTGCACGCGCCGGTCGACGGGATCCGGGCCCGCGCGGCCGATCTCGCGCGGCGGCTGCGCGAGCACGGCCTCGACGCGACCGCCGTGGACTGCGTGGCGGCCGTCGGCGGGGGCGGCGCACCCGGCGTGGAGCTGCCCAGCGCGTCGGTCAGCCTGCCGATCGGGTACGCACGCGCGTTGCGGCAGCGGGATCCGGCGGTGGTCGGCCGGGTGGAGGGTGGCCGGTTGCTGCTGGATCTGCGCGGGGTGGCGCCCGGGTGCGACGGGGAGGTGTTCACCGCGGTGGTGGACGTGGGGCGGGTGCCGGGCTGATGTACGTGGTCGCCACCGCCGGACATGTGGATCACGGCAAGTCCACCCTGCTGCGCGCGCTGACCGGCATGGAGCCCGACCGGTGGGCGCAGGAGCGCGACCGCGGCATGACCATCGATCTCGGGTACGTGTGGACCTCGCTGCCCTCCGGCACGACGGTGGCCTTCGTCGACGTGCCCGGACACGAGCGCTTCCTGGGCAACATGCTCGCCGGGGTGGGTCCGGCGCCGGCGGTGCTGTTCGTGGTCGCCGCGGACGAGGGCTGGATGCCGCAGACCGGGGAGCACCTGGCCGCGCTCGACGCGCTGGGGGTACGGCACGGGCTGCTCGCCATCACCAGGAGCGACCTGTGCGATCCGCAACTGGCCCTGGCCGAGGCGCGGGACCGCCTGCGCGGCAGCAGCCTCGCCCGGATGAGCTCCGTCGCCGTCAGCGCGGTGACCGGGGCAGGGCTGGACCGGCTGCGGGAGGCGCTGGACGCGATGCTGCACGGGATGCCCGCGCCGGATCCCGCCGCTCCGGTACGGCTGTGGATCGACCGGGCATTCGCGGTGAAGGGCAGCGGTACGGTGGTCACCGGGACGCTGGGCGCCGGTACCATCTGCGTGGGTGACGAGCTGCAGTGCGGACCCCGGGACCGGGTACGGGTACGCGGCCTGCAGACACTGCAGCGGCGCGCGGACGCGGTACCGGCGATCGCCCGGGTCGCGGTGAACCTGCGCGGCGCCGACCGCGCCGAGCTGGGCCGCGGGGCATCGTTGCTGACTCCGGACGGCTGGCTGTTCACCGACGTCCTGGACGCCTGGCTGGACCCGCTGGCCGCACCGGACACGGGTGACCCGCCACCGCTGCCCGCCTCGCTGACGGTCCACATAGGATCCGCCAGGGTCCCGGCGCGGGTGCGGTGCCTCGCACCGCCCGACGCATCCGGCCGGGTACCCGTGCGCCTCACCCTGCGAACCGCCCTGCCCCTGCACGTGGGCGACCGGGCGGTGGTCCGGGACGCGAACCGGGCCCGGGGCGCCCGGATTCTCGGCCGGCTGACCATTGTGGACGTGCGGCCGCCGGCGTTGCGCCGCCGGGGCTCGGCAGCCGCGCGCGGCCGGTCCCTGATGGGGCTGCCCGGCCCTCCCGGCGGCAGTGAGCTGCTCGCCCAGCACGGCGTCCTGCGCCGCGCCGAACTGGTCGCCATGGGCTGCGCCGCGCCGGGACCCCCGCTCGTCGGCGACTGGCTGGTCGACCCCGGTCACGCCGAGGCGATCCGGCAGCGGCTGCGCGAGGTGGTGGGCCGGTATCTGGTAGCCAACCCGCTGGAACCCGGAATGCCGGTGGAGGCGGCACGGCACCTGCTCGACCTGCCCGACCGGCGACTGGTGGACGCGTTGGTCGCCGCGCCGCTGCGCCTGGCCGGCGGGCGCATCGAGGACACGCACCGGTCCAACGACCTTCCGGCGCCCGTCGCCACCGCCCTGCGACGGCTGCGGGAGGAACTGTCCGGGCAGCCGTTCCAGGCCCCGGAACAGGACCGGCTGGCGGCCCTGGGCCTCGACCGTCGGGCCCTGGGGGCGGCCGTGCGGCAGGGCGCCGTGCTGCGCGTCGCCGACGGCATCGTGCTGCTGCCCGGCGCGGACGCCGACGCCGCCCGGATCCTGGGTGCGCTGCCGCAACCGTTCACCGCCAGCGCCGCCCGGCAGGCCCTCAACACGTCGCGACGGGTGGTGATCCCGCTGCTGGAGATGCTGGACCGGCTCGGCTACACGGAGCGGGTGGACGGGACGGCCCGCCGCTGCCGGCCTAGCTGAGTGCGGCGAGTACCGCCCGGCCGGCCGCGCTCCAGCCACCGCCGGCGGTGAGCGCGGCGCAGACCGCGAGGCCGGCCGGTCCCGCGCCGACCACGAACACGGCGCTACTCGACGGGCGCATGCTCGGTCACGCGGGCCAGACTACGCCTCGTAGGGCGGGCGGAGACTAGGGTTTCTCCCGGTGAGGCCACGCCCACCATCGCCTTACGATCGCTGCGTCGGGCTGTGCGCCTGCCAACCCCACGTGCCGTTCGGGCAGGCGCCGCGTGCCGTCCTGGAATCAGAGAGGGCAGTGAAACATGAAGCTGGTACACGCCGATGACATCCCGCAGGACATCGTCCGCGAACCTGGCGCCAAGCAGGTGACCATACGCAGACTCATCGACACGACGGACGGGGCCGACCGGTTCCTGATGAGCCGCTTCGAGTTGGAGCCCAACGGGGCGACACCGCCGCACCATCACGACTGGGAGCACGAGATCTACGTGCTGTCCGGCAGCTTGCGCGTGCAACTGCCCACCGAGGGGCGGGAGATACCGCTGCGCGCGGGCGATGTCGTGTTCATCCCGCGCGGTGAGGCACACGGTCTGGTCACCGGGCCTGACGAAGAGGCCTGCCTGTTGCTGGTGGCGCCGGCGGAACGGCCACCCGTGCGCAGCGTGTTCCTGTCCGACGAGCCGTACCAGTACGACGCCGCGGCCGGTACCGCCGCGGGGCGCGCCGATCGGTGAGAGCACACCCGTGACCGGCGCCGTCGACACCGAGGCCGGACCCGAGCAGGCGATGCGGCTGCACCGCCTGATGACGGCGTACCTGTCGTCAAAGGCGCTGTTCTGCGCGCTGCAACTCGGCGTGTTCGACGCGCTGGCCAACGGTCCCGCCGGCGCCGAGGAGGTCGGCGCCAAGCTCGGCCTGCCGGAGCGCTCCGCGCGGGTGCTGCTGCTGGCGCTGGCGGGCGAGGATCTGGTGTCGCGGATGGACGGTCGGTACCACAATATCAACAACACCCAGGGCGGCGAGGCATACGACCAGGCACTGACCGAAGGCTGGCTGCGGGAGGTCGGCTTCCGCGACATCCGGGTGGCCCAGGTGTCGCCCATCTCGGCTGTTCTCACGGCGACAAAATGAGCGGGGACATGGGCAACGGTGGTTCGCGGCAGCCCCGGCCGCCGCGCGACACGTTCGACTTCACGCTCGTCATCCTCGACGACGCGGGCCGACCCCATCTCGCCGTGCCGGCGCGGCGCCCGCCTGCCGCAACCGACCCTTTACCGGGAAGTCGACCGGAATGACCAAGACCGACGTCATCGTGATGGGCGGCGGCCCGGCGGCCACCGTGTGCGCGATCGAACTGGCGCGCCGGGACCGGCGCGTGATCCTGCTCGACGCCGACTTCGTACCGCGCTACCGGGTGGGTGAGTCGCTGTCGCCGGCGGCGTGCGAGGTCCTGGAGTCGGTCGGCGTACATCTGGCCGGCGCCGGCTTCGTGGCCAAGCACGGCGCGACGTTCGCCTGGGGCGGGCGGGGCACCTTCCGGGTCAGGTACGCGGGTGCGGGCGCCTGGCAGGTGCGCCGCGCGGAGCTGGACAGCACCTTGTTGAAGCTGGCCGAAGACGCCGGCGTGCAGGTGCGCCGCGGGCACCGGGCGACGCGCGTGCGGTTCGTCGGGAAATGGGCGACCGGGGTGCGGCTGCGGGCCGACGACGGCTCGGTGCGGGACGTGGAAGCGCCCTGGATCGTCGACGCCACCGGCCGCAGCGCCGTGCTGGCGCACCAACTCCAGCTGCTCGGTGGCGCGGCCACCCGCGCCGACCACTACCTGATGTGGTCGTACTGGCGCAACGGCAACCGGCTCCCGGCGGAGGCCGCCGGTGACGGGCTGTTCGTCGGCGGCGGCGGCCGGGCCTGGTGGTACCTGCCGGTGGATGACCGCGACGGCACGGTGGCCGTCGGCGTGCTGACGCCGGGCAGCCGCCCGGACGTGCCGGTCCGGGACGTGTACCTGGACGCGGTGGCCGGCACGACCCGGATCGAGGGCCTGCTCGCGGCCGCGCAGCACGTCGGACCGGTCCGCACCGCACCGGCGCGCAGTTACGTCAGCCGCCGGATGGTGGGGCACGGTTGGCTGCTGGTCGGCGATGCGGCCGGCTTCATCGACCCGATCCTCACCCCGGGCGTCCAGCTCGCCGTCCAGTTCGGACAGTTGGCGGCCGTCGCGGTCGACGCCGCGTTGCGCGGCGACCCCCGCGCGAGCTGCGCCCTGGGCGAGTACGAGCACCGGCTGCGCCGGCAGCTGCGCACGTACCGCTGGTTGACCGACAACCTCTATGCCGCCGCCCGCGCCGACGGTGCCGGGGACCTCACCCTGGCCTGGGGGGACGAGCGGAGCGACCGGATGACGTTCCTGAGCGTCATCGCCGGGACACCGCCGCACCAGCTCGCCCCGCTGCTGGGTGAGTATCTCGCGACGCGCGCCGCGGCGGTCCGGTACGGTGGCGCACCGCCGGTCTTCGGTGAGACCGAAGGGTTCGCGTTCCTGATGTGGCTGGCAAGGCGGCAGGACGCCGGCTCGGCGCACCCGACCGGCACGGGCCCGACCGTACGGCTCGCGCCGGGTACCCAGGCCGAGGACGTCCACGCCCTGGCGGATCTGTCCGCGCCTGCCGCGGCAGCGTCGATCCGGGCCGCGCGTACCCGTGACGGCGACCGGTTCCTGCTGACGTGGGAGCTGGAGACGCTCCTGCGGGTACTGGCCCGTGACAGCGGCCGCGCCGAACTTGTCCACCGTTTCGCGGCGGCGTCGGGGTCCACCCCCGATCCGGCCGCCTTCGACCGGTGGCTCGACCTCCTGACCCAGCACGGGCTGCTGGAGTGCCTACCGGAACCGGCGAGAGCGGATCCCGCTGGCGCGACGAGAGCGGGGAACTGATGCGACGCGTAGCCATCACCGGTGTGGGGGTTGTCAGCCCTCTCGGCATCGGCAAGGAGGCGTTCTGGGACGGGCTGGTCGCCGGCCGCAGCGCGACGAAACACCTGTCCAAGCTGAGCAGCTGCGACCTGTACGACCGGTTCACCTTCGCCGCCCAGGTGGTGGCCGAGGTCGACGAGTTCGACGCCACGTCGCTGCCGACCGAGGTCCAGCGGCTGGACCGGTACATCCAGTTCGCGGTCGCCGGCGCGCAGCAGGCGATGGCCGACGCCCAGCTGGATCTGGCGCAGCTGGACCGGGACGCGTTCGGCATCGCCCTGGCCACCGCCATCTGCGGGACCCGGCAGATGGAGAGCGAGTTCATCGCGGTCACCGACGAAGGGCGCGGCCCGGTGGATCCCCGGCGCGCCGGCTACGACCTCTACCTGGCCTCGATGTCCAACACCCCCAGCGTCATCCTCGCCGCGATGACCGGCGCGCACGGCCCGTGCCTGACCCTGTCGACCGGCTGCGTCGGCGGCATCGACGCGATCGGCTACGCCTACGAGGCCATCCGGTACGGCGAGGCGGACGTCATGCTCGCCGGGGCGAGCGAGGCGCCCATCACGCCCATCACCACGGCCGCCTTCGAAATCATCAACTGCCTCGCCACACACTTCAACGACCGGCCCGAGGCGGCGTCCCGGCCGTTCGACGCGCGCCGCGACGGGTTCGTGCTCGCCGAGGGATGCGCGGTCCTCCTCCTGGAGGAGATGGAGCGGGCCCAGGCCCGCGGCGCCCACGTCTACGGGGAGATCTCCGGCTTCGCGCTGGGGTGCAACGCCACCCACATGACCGACCTGCTCAGCGACGGCGCCGACCTGGCGCGCACGATGACCGACGCGCTGGCCGAGGCCGGCCTGCAACCGGGCGAGGTCGACCACGTCAACGCGCACGGCAGTTCGACGCCGCAGAACGACAGCTGCGAGACGCGGGCGCTGGTGCGCGCCCTCGACGAGCGGGCCACGCAGATACCGGTCAACTCCACGAAGTCCATGACCGGCCATCCTCTCGCGGCGGCGAGCGCGCAGGAGATCGCCGCCTGCGCGCTGGCATTCCAGCACGGGTACGTGCACCCGACGATCAACCACGAGTACCCGGATCCGGACTGCCATCTGGACTACGTACCCAATCAGGGCCGGCCCTGGCACGGTGACGTCATCCTGTCCGACGCCAGCGGCTTCTCCGGCCTGCACGCCTCCATCGTGCTGCGCCAGGCCGGACAGGCCGGCCGATGACCGCGCCGACCGCCGCCAGGATCGCGGTGACCGGGGTCGGTGCGGTGACACCCGCCGGCATCGGCGCCGACGCGCTCTGGCGGGCCACCGTATCCGGGCGCTCCCGGGTGCGCCGCATCGACCGGTTCGACCCGTCGCCGTTCCGCTGCCAGGTGGCCGGCCAGGCCGACGCGTTCGACGCGCGCACGTCGCTGTCCGGGCGCCTGGTGAAGAAGACGGACCGGTTCACCCATCTCGCGCTCGCCGCGGCCGGTGCGGCGATGGCGGACGCCCGCCTCACCATCGACGAAGACGTGGCCAGCGAGCGGGTCGGCGTGATGGTCGGCAACGTGCTGGGCGGCTGGGAGTTCGCCGAGCGCGAACTGCGCGACCTGTGGACACGCGGCCCCCGGGAGGTCAGCCCCTACCAGGCCACCGCATGGTTCCCGGCCGCGCCGCAAGGCAACATCTGCATCCAGTACGGGATCCGCGGGCGCGCGCGCACCTTCGTGTGCGACCGGGCCAGCAGCGCGTACGCCATCGCGCACGGCGCGGAGACGATCCGGCGCGGCCACGCGGACGTGGTCCTGGCCGGCGGCACCGAGCAGCCGCTGTCGCCGTACGCCTGGCTGTGCTGCCAGACCGGCGGGTTCCTCACCCCGCTGGGCAACGGCGATCCGGAGCGGGCGTACCGGGCCTTCGACCGGCGCCACGGCGGCACCGTGATCGGCGAGGGAAGTGTCTTCCTGGT